>CAYZND010000137.1:6512-8887 GCA_964479495.1 uncultured Mesoterricola sp. | reverse complement strand
CGGCAGGTGCCGCCAGAAGCGCCAGAGATAGGGCTGGGCCCGCTCCTCCTCCGTGGGCGCCGCAATGGGGATGATCCGGCAGGTCCGGGCGTCGATGGCCTGGGTGATGCGCCGGATGCTGCCCCCCTTCCCCGCCGCGTCCACGCCCTCGAAGACCAGGACCACGGAGTGGTTCCGGAAGTCCTTGTGGCGGGTCAGGAGGTTCAGCTCCCCCTGGAGCTTCTCCAGCTGCTTCTCGTAGTCGTCCTTGTCCAGCTTCTGGGTGAGGTCCAGGGAGCTCAGGATGTTCACGCCATCGATGCTGGAGATGGAGGGCGGGGCCTTCACCACCACCGGCTTGGGAGCCGGGTTGTCCAGCCTGGCCCGAAGCCGCTCCAGCAGGACCTTGCCCACCGTGAGCTGCTGGTAGCGCGCATCCGTGGCCTCCACCACGATCCAGGGCGAGTCGGCGGTACTGGTCAGGCGCAGGGCCCGCTCGGAGACCTCCCGGAAGGTGTCGTAGAGCTTGAAGTGCTTCCAGTCCCGTTCCGTCACCCGCCAGCGGGTCTTGGGATCCTTCTCCAGCTTCAGCAGGCGCTTCTCCTGGGTCTTCTTGGGCAGGTGCATCCAGAACTTGACGACCAGGGCCCCCTCATCGATCAGCATCTGCTCGAAGCGCCTCACCCGCTCCATGTCCTGGTCCATGCGCTCGCTGTTCAGGTTCCCGTAAACCCGCTGGAGGATGGGCCAGGAGTACCAGCTGCCATCGAAGATGCCCATCTTGCCCTTGGGGGGCAGCATGCGCCAGTACCGCCACATGTGGGGGCGCTCCAGCTCCTCGTCGCTGGGGTCGTCCAGGCCGTTCACCTGGATGTGCCGGGGGTCCATCCACTCGTTCAGGGTGCTCACCACGGCGCTCTTGCCCGAGCCGTCCACCCCGGCGATGAGGATGATCACCGGGAACTTCTTGGCGGCGAAGAGGTCGTACTGGGCGTCCAGGAGCGCCTCCCGGAGGGCGGGCACCTCCTTCTTCCAGACTTCCTTGTCGATGCAGTGGCCCAGCTCGGCGGATTCGAACATGGCGGACTCCGGAAAGACGGCAGGGGAATGGTGTAGTCTTTCATCGGAAAGAACAAAGCCCCGGATGAATCCGGGGCTTCAGGTCCTGCCAAACGGTAGGGTCTATTCCACCCGGAACCGGGCGTCCACGGCGGTCACGGTGGTGGGGGTGCCCAGGAGCGGATTCAGGTCCAACTCCTTGATCTCCGTGGCGAAGCGCAGGAGGGTCGAGAGGTGCACGATGATCTCGGCATACTTCTTCTCGTTGATGCCTTCCTTGCCCCGGGCGCCCTTGATGATCTTGTAGCTCTTGAGGGAGCGGATCATGGAGTAGGCTTCCGCGTACGTCAGGGGCGCCAGACCCGATGACACGTCCTCGAGCACTTCCACGAAGATGCCGCCCAGACCGCAGAGCACCACGTGGCCGAACTTGGGCTCGTACTTGGCTCCCAGGAAGAGCTCCGTGCCGGAGAGCATGGGCTGCACCATCACGGCGGTGGCGTCGGGGATGCGCATCATGCGCTCGAACTCCGCCAGCAGGTGCTCCTCGGACTTGATGTTGAGCGTCACGCCGCCCACGTCGGACTTGTGCAGAGGTCCTACCACCTTCATGACCACGGGGTAGCCCGCCTCCTGGGCCAAAGCCAGGATCTCCTCCCTCGTGGTGCCCACCCCTTCCTTGACAAAGGGAATGTTGGCCGCGGCCAGCAGGGACTGGATGGTCTTGGGGGCGATGTAGCCCCGCTCGCAGTGGTCGATGATGTTGCGGATCTTCGGGATATCCACGCCGTGGAATTCGATCTTCTCCTCGGCGGGTTGGGGCGTGTTGTAGATGCGCGTGAGGGCCCGGCCCAGCAGCACTTCGTCCGGGAAGGTCACGTGGCCTTCCGAGAGGAAGTACTCCACCTCCTTCTTGGCCGTGATGAGGGAAGGCAACACGGGGAAGATGGGCTTCTTGCTGGTGGCCATCTTCTGGTGGAGCACCTTGTAGACGTCGAAGATCTCGGACAGGCCTGGCGTTCCGAAGATCACCACCATGCCGTCGATGTTGTCGAAGTGCTTGTTGCAGTAGTCGATGATGAGGCCCAGGTGCTCGGCGGTGCCCGTAGCCAGGAAGTCGATGGGATTGGCCACGGAGGAGCCGGGCAGCAGCTTGGCCTTCAGCTCCTCGGCTTTCGATCCCGTGATCTTGGGGATCTCCAGGCCACCCGCGGAGAGGGCGTCCGTCAGCATGACGGCGGGGCCGCCCGCGTGGGTGATGATGGCGATGCGCTTGCCCTGCAGGGGCTTGTGCAGGAACACGCCCGCCACGGTGGTCAGCTCTTCGCGGCCGAAGC
>CAYZND010000137.1:0-6502 GCA_964479495.1 uncultured Mesoterricola sp. | reverse complement strand
GCCGAAGCAGCGCACGATGCCCGCCTTCCGGAAGAGCGCCTCCACGGCGAGGTCCGAGCTGGCGATGGCGCCCGTGTGGCTCGATGCCGCGCGGCTGCCCGCTTCGGAAGCCCCGGCTTTGATCGCAGCGATCTTGCAGCCCTTGCGGATCAGCGACGAGGCGTGCTCGAGCAGGGAGTCCGGGTCCTTGATGTTCTCCACGTAGAGCAGCTTGATGCGGGAGCTGGTCTCGGGATCGAAGGTCTCGTCCAGGTAGGCCAGCACGTCCTCCACACCTGTCTGGGCGCTGTTGCCCACGGCGAAGACGTTGGAGAACTGGATGCCCTTGAGGATGGCCGACTCCATGATGAACACGGCCGTGGCGCCGGATCCGGAGATGAAGTCGCAGCCCTGGTGGGTTAGCTCGGGGATCGGCAGGGTGAACATGCTGGCGTGGTGAGGGGTGAGGATGCCCGTGCAGTTGGGGCCGATGAGGCAACCGTCCACGCTGTTCACGATGTCCACGATCTGCTTCTCGAGCTTGGCCCCCTCTTCGTTCTCCTCGCTGAAGCCCGCGGAGATGATGATGAAGGCCCGGGTGCCCTTCTGCTTCGCCAGCAGCTCCACGGCGGCGGGGCAGTGGGCGGCGGCCACGGCCAGGATGGCCAAGTCCGTCTGGGGCAGTTCGTTCAAGTCCCGGTAGGACTTCACGCCCTGGACCTCGTCCTGCTTGGGGTTGGCCACGTACAGCTGGCCCTTGAAGGCGTTGTCGATGAGGTTCTTGAGGATCTTCCCGCCAGGCTTGTGGACGTCGTTGGAGGCTCCCACGACGACGATGCTGCGGGGATTGATCAGAGCGTTGTTGATCATGATGGACCCACCTTTTCCGGATTGATGACGCCAGGAACCGTGATTCGACAGACCATCTTCCGGAATCCCTCTGAGACTTGGATCACGTACGATGGGCCGCGGTCACGGCCTCCGCCTTGGTTCCGTGGAAGAGGTCCTAGACCTTGAGGTCCATCACCGTGCCCAGGATCTCCTGCTGCACTTCCAGGGCCTTTGCATTGACCTTGTAGGTCTCCGCATGCGCCAGGAGGTTCACGAACTCGGTCCCGAAGTCCACATTGGAGCCCTCCGGAACCGTGGCTTCTTCGCTCTCGACGATCTGGGACGGCTTCACCCCGCCTTCCCGGAGGTCCTCGAAGTCCACCCGCTTGGCCCGGAAGTCCTTGCTGTTGGCGTTGGCCACGTTGTTGGCCACCACGGCCACGCCCAGCGTCGCCGCGTTCACCCCAGCCAGGCTGACCGACGTGCTGTCCATGAACCCTCCGGCCTACTTCAAGATAGGCGACCGGCGTTGGAACTCAACGGGCAATTTCCGCTTCAGGCGAACCACTGGGATCCGCTCTCGTAGCCCCGCTGCTTGCCCTGCATCTGCCGGTGCCGCGCCAGGGCCAGGTCGATGAGCCGTGTCAGCAGCTCCTCGTACGGGATGCCGCTGGCTTCCATGAGCTTGGGATACATCGAGATGCTGGTGAAGCCGGGGATGAGGTTGATCTCGTTGAGGAAGACCTTGCCCGTGGTCCGCTCCAGGAAGAAGTCGATGCGGGCCATGCCGTAGGTGTCCAGGGACCGGTAGGCCTCCCGGGCCTGGCGGTGGATCTCCCGGGCCACGCTGGCCGCGACGTCCGCCGGAATTCGGGTGGAACTCTTGCCATCGATGTACTTGTCGTTGAAGTCGTAGAACTCCCCGCCCACCAGGATCTCCCCCACCACGCTGATGAAGGGGTCGTCCCCACCCAGGGCCGCCACCTCCAGCTCCCGGGCATCCAGGCCTTTTTCCACCAGAACCCGGCGGTCGAAGCGGAAGGCCTGGTCGATGGCGCTCGCGAGGTCCTCCCGTCGCTTCACTTTCTGGATGCCGATGCTGGACCCCAGGTTCACGGGCTTGACGAAGGCCGGAATGCCCAGGGCGGCGAGGCCCATCAGCACGGACTCCCGGTCCCGGTTCCACTGCTCCTCCGTGATGCCCACATAGGGCGTCACGGGCAGGCCTTCGGATTCCCAAATGCGCTTGGTGATCCACTTGTCCATGCCAGCGGCCATGGCCAGCAATCCTGCTCCGGTGTAAGGCCGGTGAAGGGGCTCGAGATACCCCTGGATCTGACCGTCCTCGCCCCCCGCGCCGTGCAGGGCATTGAAGAAGATGTCCGGAAGCGGCGTCTCTTCCGCTCCCTTCTCCAGGGGCAGGAAGGGGTAGGCGCTCCGTTCGGGCCGCTCGTTGGCGCCGAGACGGGCGAAGGGATCGCCGTTCACTACCCAGACGCCATTGCGGGCGATGCCGATGGGCCGCACTTCGAAGCGGTCCTGGGGCAGGTGACGGGCGATGCTCCTGGCCGTGGCGATGGAGACCTCGTGCTCGGGACTCTCGCCACCGAAGAGAAGACCTATGGATTGGCGTGGACCGTTCATGCCATAAGGGTGTCACAGACACGAGCGGATTCCCATGAACTGGTACCTCCTCCGGAACGGCCAGCAGTACGGTCCCTACGATCCTCAGACGATGCAGGCCATGATCCTGGAGGGGAGGCTCGCACCCCAGGACACGATCTGGCACGAAGGACTGCCGGGCTGGATCCCGGCTTCCCAGGCGGGGTTCCACTGGCCCTCGGTTCCGCCGTCCCTGCCCGTCGGAGCGCCCCTGGCCAAGCCCCCCCGCAAGAAACGCGGCTGCTTTGGATGCCTGGGCTGCCTGGGAGCCGCCGTGCTGGTCCCCGTGCTGCTGATCGGCGGGCTCCTGCTCTGGATGGGTCTCAAGGACAGCGGCAACATGAGCCTGGGCTCCACGGTGAAGGTCGCCTCCCAGACCATCCCTCCCGAGGGGGGAACCCTGTCCCTGGGGTCTTCCGGTCTCACTGGGATGACCGTCGAGGTGGCGGGAGGGAGCTATGCGACGCCCACCACCTTCACCGTCAAGGCCACGGAGATCAAGGAGCACAAGCTCGGGCCACTGTTCCATCCCGTGACGCCCCTCATCACCATCGACAACGGCCATGCTTTCGCGGAACACCCCATGGCCGTGAAGATCCCCGTGGAGATCGCGGAAGACGAGTTCGCCCTCGGGTTCTACTACAACCGCAAGAGCGGCAAGCTCGAAGGCATCCCCCTGGTGACCGAGGACGCTGGCTCCATCACCTTGATGACGCGTCACTTCTCGGACCTGGTCATCTCCAAGGCCAAGAAGGAGGAGATCGTCAAGGGGCTGCCCGCCGACAGCGGGTTCCGCCCCGGCGTGGACGACTGGCAGTTCGTGAACAATGGCTCCTGGCTTGAACGCGCGGGACACTGCGCGGGCCAGTCCATGTCCGCCATGTGGTACTACGTGGAGAGGAAGAAGGGCGCCAGCGAGCGCGGCCTGTACGGCCGCTTCGACAACAACGACTACGGCATGGGCACCATCGACCTGGACCAGGACGACTCCTGGGGCTACCGCTTCGCCTCCGTGGTGCAGCGCGAGCTCGACTGGGACAACCTCATGCGCTGGATCATGCTGACGTTCAAGGGATTCGACACCCGCCTGACCTGGCTGGCCTTCGCCTATTCGATCCAGATCACCGGAGAGCCCCAGTACATCGGCATCCGCGGACAGCTGACCGGCGCAGACGGGGTGGCCCAGGAGGTCGGCCATGCCATGGTCGTGTACAAGGCGGATGCGAAGGGCCTGTATGTGGCCGATCCCAACTATCCGGGCCTGGAAGGCCGGCAGATCACCTATGCCCAGGCGGGTCTGGAGCCCTACGAGTCCGGCCGGAACCGGGAGGAGATCAAGCAGGGCAAGAGCATCCGCTTCCCGGTGCTCCTCTACATCGGCAAGACATCCATGGCGGACTGGGGCAAGATCGGCGCCCGCTATGCGCAGGTGCTCGACGGCACCATCGGGAAGGACACGTTCCCCAAGTGGGAGATGCAGTACCTGATCAAGGAAGGCGAGGAGAAGAAGTGGATCGATGTCCCGAAGGTCATCGAGACCGATGAGCCCACAACCATGAAACCGGGACCGGCCTACAAGGGCTTCCTGCGGTTCTCCGTCAAGTTCCCCTACAGCGATTTCCAGGACTACCGGGTCGACATCTACAAGGACACCGCGCCGGTGGCCACGGAGGCCTTCAATGCCCAGGGCAGGGTCTACCACAATTACGAGCTGGAGAAGGGCGTCAACAACCTCGGCTTCTACTACTACAAGCTCGATGGAAGCACCAAGCACTACATTGACTTCCGACGCGTGAAGGTCATCTATGGCGAGGACGACCTCACGGGGACCTGGAACGGCCAGATGGTGGCCCGGCCCACGGCCGCCCTGCGCTCCTACCTGGAGGACGGCATCGTCTTCGTCCTGAAGAAGTTCCTGCCCGAGCGCAGCGAGGCGGACCTGCGCAGCGCCGCGGCCGCCTCCATCGAGGAACATGTGGCGGAGCTGCCGTTCACCCTGACCCTCACGCGGCGGGGCAACGACAAGAAGACCTATGACTTCGTCATGGAGCACCTGGGCGAGGACGGGCGCCCCTGGCGGTCGGAAGGGCAGGCGGACTACGAGACCGGGACGCTCACCTTCCGTGCCAGGGCGGCGGACGGCTCCGTCGCCGACTACCAGGGCAGCCTATCGGGCAAGGGTTCCATGAACGGAAGTCTCAAGGTGAACGCCTGGGGCCTCGTCAGCGATGCCGTCACGGGCGAGTGGAAGGCAACGAAGCAGCCCTGAGTCAGCTCAGGCTGGAGTGGGCCACGACCCGGTTGCGGCCCTGCTGCTTGGCGGCATAGAGAGCCTGGTCCGCGCGTTCGATCAGGTGCTCGATCTTGAATCCCTCGCCCACCTCTGCGGCGGCCGCGCCAACACTGACGGTGACGACCTTCGCCACGGGGGATGCCGCATGGGGCAGCGCCATCCCTTCGATGCTCGCACGCACGGATTCCGCCACCACCAGGGCGCCGGCCTCATCGGTCTCCGGCAGCACCAGGATGAACTCCTCGCCGCCGAAGCGGCAGGCGAGGTCGCCGGGGCGGAAGATGCAACCCTGGATCCCTTCCGCCAGGGCCCGCAGGCAGGCGTCCCCGGCCATGTGCCCGTTCGTGTCATTGAAGAGCTTGAAGTGGTCCACGTCGATGACCGCCACCGCCATGAGCCCGCCCTTGGCATTCCCGTGCAGGTGGCGCAGGAGCCGGCGCAGCTCCTTGCTGATGTGCGTGTCAAAGAAGCGGCGGTTGGCCAGGCCCGTCAACCGGTCGGTGTTGGCCTGGTTCTCCAGCTCCGCGTTCTGCTCGCGGATCCGCTCGATGAGCGCGCCCGCCTGCTCCGCCAGGATGCCGATCTCGTCGTTGCGCTGGGCGCTGTTCCTCAGGATCTCGTCGCTTCCTTCACGCTCCGACGTGAAGAAGGAGGCGAGCCGGGCAATGGGACGAATGACGGTCGCGCGGATGGCCAGCAGGATGGCGCCGAGCGTGATCAAGGCTGCGGCCAGGAGCGTGTAGGACGTGAACCACACGAGGCGATCCCCGACCTGTTCGATGCCTCTGGGCACGGAGAACCGGAGCGAGGCGAGCGGCCGCCCCGCCTGGTCGAGGAAGGGGGTGTAAGCCACCAGGAGGTTTCCCTCCGCCTGCACCGCTGTTCGGTCAGCCCGGAAAACGGGATAGCTGTGCACCGTGAGGTGGTCGTCGGAGTCCTGGGAGGGCGGCCCGGCGTCGAACGGTACAAGCACCAGGTTGTCCCCCTGACCCGACTGGTAGGTGGCCAGGGTCGCCTTGTCAATGCGGCGCCCGAACAGGAGCATGCCCCTCGGCGGTGCTGTTAGGTCGTCGTTGGTGATGGCGTTGGCGCAGTATATCCAGGCGCTCTGGTCGGTGCCCACCATGCCGACGAAGACGCTGCCCGGATGCGGCGCGTTCCCATCCGGGAAGATGTACGGGTTGTCTGTCTGGAAACGCTCCGCTTGGAAGACTTCGGGGGGTCGGAGGCTGAAGGTCGGATAGCCGTCGCTGGACCAGATTTTTCGTCCATCCATGCCCACCATCAGTACGAAATCGATGTCGTAGATCTTGGGCCAGTCGCCCCCGAAGTTACGGTCCAGATACCCTTGCGTCGGCACGGCAACGTATTCGTAGGTATCACGCCAGGCGGCCGTGGAGGCCGTTAGGGTCTTCAGGAAGGCGGCCTCGTGCTCGAAGGACTGGAACACCTGCCGAGTGCGGTCCAGCACGTTGGTGCGCTCGAGGGTCTGGAACTGCCTGCGCGCGATCTGCCGCACCACGAAGAACTGGGCCACACCGAAGAGCAGGAAGATCACAGCGATGCGAGCCGTGATCCTTGTCCCGAGGGAACGGCGATGCCTCTTCCTGGCATCGCTGAGCTGGGTGCCGGATGTCCGGTCTCGATCCGTCGGCGTCGTATCCATGATGTCTTCTGTACAGCTAGGAATGGTTGGGTATGGAGGGCCTCACCGTGATCCAAGGGATGAGCGGACCG
>CAYZND010000136.1:0-8971 GCA_964479495.1 uncultured Mesoterricola sp. | reverse complement strand
CCCCTGTATGGATCGCCCCGCCCTTCACCCTGCCGGGCCTGGTGCGAGATGAGGAGTCCCAAGGCTGGAGATTGCTCATCGCGTGGCATGACCTGGACGGAACGCCGCATGAAGAGGCCGTGCCCTTCGAGCTGCTGAGTGGGGAGGGTGCGGAGATGGCTCGCACGATGGGGCAAGGGGGCTTGATGCTGCCTCCCGATGCCGCGAAGAGAAAGGACTTGCTGCGCTACTTGTGCGGAGCCGCCCGGATGGTGAAAGCCCGCGTGCGCCTGGTGGATGCCTTGGGGTGGCAGGACGGGGCTTTCATCCTGCCTGGCGGGGAAACCATCGGGCAGGCAGGGGAGCCGGTGCGCTACGCCGGCGAGCTGCCGGGCCTTCATGCACGGGCCGTAAGGGGCACCCTACAGGGCTGGCAGGAGGGGGTGGCTCGCTTTGCTCTGCGGAATCCTCGCCTCGCCTTCGCCATCGCGTGCGCCTTTGCCGGACCACTCCTGGAGATGGTGCGCCCGGATGGGGGCGGGGGCTTCAACCTCATGGGCTTCTCTTCCAAGGGCAAGAGCACGTGTCTTGAAGTCGCGGCTTCCGCATGGGGCCGTCCGGACCCTCTGCCCACTTGGCGGGCTTCGGGGAACGGGCTGGAGGGGATCGCCGCCAATCGGAACGATGGATTCTTGGTGCTGGATGAGCTGTCCCAGGTGGACCCGAAGGAAGCCGGGGCCGTAGCCTACATGCTGGCGAACGGGAGCGCGAAGGCCCGCGCAAACCGGGAAGGCGGGGCCCGTGCCATGCGTCAATGGCGCTTGATCTTCCTCAGCTCTGGAGAACAGGGACTTGAGGACAAGATGCAGGAGGACGGCAAACGGGCCCGTGCGGGGCAGGAAGTGCGAGTGCCTGACATCCCATGCCCCTCTGAAGGCATGTTCGAGGATGCACACGGGCTCCCTTCCCTGGGGGCCCTGGCTGAACACCTGAAGGCCCAAGCCAGGCATCACTATGGACATGCCGCCAGGGCATTCCTGCAAGGCATCTGCGAGGAATGGGAGCGCCGGGAGGTCATGCAATCGAAGCTCCTGGAGATGGAGAGGGCCTGGCTCGCCTCTGCCGTCCCCGCCGGATCAGATGCCCAGGTGCGCCGAGTGGCGGGCCGCTTCGCCCTGGTGGCCGTGGCGGGGGAGTTGGCCCAACGCATGGGGGTTCTTCCTTGGCCCGAAGGGGAGGCATCAGGCGCCGCCCTTGTGTGCTTCCGCGCCTGGCTGGATCGGCGGGGGTTCACGGGTGCCTCAGAGGTTCACCGGGGCATTGAGGCGGTTCTGTCCTTCCTTGAGCGAAATGGGCAAGCCAGGTTTGATGAATGGGGGGACAAGGACGCACGGATCATCAACCGCGCCGGGACACGAAGGCGGGCAGAGGGGCCCGTGGATGGCTGGGACTTCTTCATCATCCCCAGTGCATGGAAGGAAGCCTGTCAGGGCTTCAGTGCCTCAAACGTGGCGAAAGTCTGCGCTGATGCCGGAATTCTGGAGCCTGGCACCGAGGGGAAGCTGTCCCGCTCTGTGACGATTCAGGGACATGGGAAGGTTCGATGTTATGTGGTCCGGGCCGCTGCCGTGGCGATCCATCACCAGGGGGAGGATGCCGCGTGATCCTTCCAACCTCAATACAAGGTGTTCCTGGTGTTCCTTTGCCTGGAAGCCGCATCAATGTTGAAGAAGAAGGGAACACCTGTATGTGTTCCTTAAGGTGTTCCCAAGGTGTTCCTTCTCTTCCCTTCCTGTCTTCACAGGCACCCGGGGGAAGCGTCCAAGGAACACCTTGGAGGGAAGGGAACACCTTGCCGTGCTGGAAGGTGTTCCCTCTCAAACCCGCATGGGGCTTGATCCAAGGCATAAAGGAACACCGGAACACCGGGAACACCTGTGCAATGAGAGGCCAGGTGAAATGCCCATGACCTGGCTGGATCGCCTCTTGATGGAGAAACTCGGCGGGCCCGGCCCGGTGCTGCCCTGTGCCTTTGACTCCGTATTGGAGGCCCTGTGTGCTGGCTTGCCCCTAGAGGATTCCCAGGAACTCAGGGAGGAACGCGCCGCGATCCTCGAATACCAGGCCGGATTCAGCCGAGAGGAAGCTGAGCTGCGAGCAAACGGCACTCACCCTCATGGACAGTGCTTGCGGAGTTGAGCTGCCTCTTGCGGCAACAAAGGGAATCCTTGAAAGGGTGAAATGCTGCTGTGTGCTGAGAACAAACCGAAGCGGGGCAGGCCCTCGAAACTGAGCGAGGAAGAATGGGAAATGGTCTGCCATCGCCTTCTCGATGGAGAAGGCACTTCCACTGTGGCCCGTACTTTGAACATCGCCAAGAGCACCGTTTCCGAGCGGCTATCCGCACAGGTGAAGACAATCAAGTTGGCGGCAATCGAGCTGCTCCGAGCCGAATTTTCCGAACAAATACAGCACTTCTCGCCTCCCGAACAAGCCGAGCTCACGGCGATGCACGAAAGGCTGATCGCCTATTCCTGTGCAGTGATGAGACGAAGGCGTGGAAGGCGGCAGGGGCGGCACAGTGACCCCTGGTAATCGCGTTCCCGACTCCCCGCCAGCCTAGTGCCCAGTGCCTAGCATGCAGGCAGGCAGCTTGATCTTGGTCATGATGTACAGGGTCGTGTGATATCGCCTTATCTCCACATTCCCAGGGTCGTCACGCAGGATACGCCTCAGGCAGGCCATCGCATGACACAGAAAACCTTCGGCGGCGTAAAAATCCGCTAAGCGTTTGAATTGGGCCACGCCCTCTTGAGTCCGGCCCATCCTGAAACAGAGATTCCCGAGGTTCTTGATGACCACGTTGTCCTTGGGTCTTCGCACCAACGCCAGATGATAGAAGTCGCGGGCTTCCTCGTATTCGCCCATGGATTCCAATCGCTCGGCAGTCTTCTCGGGGCGTTCAGCCTCCAGCGCTTCGAGGCGTTCGATGGCCTTCTTCCACTGATCGCGGGCAAGGCTGTTCGGGTTGAGTCGGATGCTCTCGTAAAGGCCTTCCAACTCCCTTCGCTCTGACGGCGTGAGTGCCATAGCAGTCCCCGGCGCCTAGAATAGGCCGTTTCTTCATGCCTTCCAATTCACTCTCGAACGCAGTGGATCGCCCCCGTTCAGGAACTGGTTTTGAGCACCGTTTGAGCACGGAACCCAAATCCAGGAAGCCCATGCCGATTAAAAGCAAAAGGCACCTAGATTTCTCTAGGTGCCTGAGTGGTAGCCCCAAGGGGACTCGAACCCCTGCTACCGCCGTGAGAGGGCGGCGTCCTAACCGCTAGACGATGGGGCCGCGGTTGGCGTGAACGATTATCCTACCAAATCTTCGGCCGGGATCAAAGAGGGGATTTCCTTGCGGTGCAGGGTGATGACGGCGATCTCGGGAGCCGCGGCGACACGCATGGGGAGGCCGACCACACCAAGGCCACGGCTCACGTACAGGGTCTGGCCCTGGTAGCGGTAGAGGCCACTGGTGTACGGCCCCAGCAGCTTGGCGCTGGAAACTCCAGGAACGAGGTTGATCTGACCGCCGTGGGTGTGACCCGCCAGCGTCAGGTGGGCGCCGGTCTCCCGGGCCAGATCCCAGTTGCTGGGACGGTGGCAGAGGCAGAGCCGCCAGGAGCCTTCCGGCAGCCCGAGACGCACATCCTGGGGCATGGGACCCGGCCCGAAGCGGAGGTTCAGGAACCGGCCGTTCCGGGCCATGGGGTCCTGCAGCCCCAGCACCACCAAGCTCGATTCCCGGCGGTGGATGACGGCGTGACGGTTCTCCAGACACGTGAATCCCATGCGCTCAAGGCGATCCCAGATCACCCGGGGGTCCGTGAAGTAGTCGTGGTTCCCCAGGATGGCAAAGCGCCCCAGAGGGGCCGGGAAGTCCGCAAAGGCGGTCTCGAAGGCTTCGATTTCCTGCGGCATGCTGTCCACGAAATCGCCGGTGATGATGAGCAGGTCCGGCTTCTCACGCTCCGCCAAGGTCCGCCAGCGGCCGACCACCTCCCGTCCCACCAGCGGACCGCAGTGCAGGTCCGTCAGATGGACGATCTTCAGACCTTCAAATCCGGGCGGGAGATCCGAGAACCGCAAGCGGGTGCGTGTGATCTCCGGGTCTCCGTAGGCCTGTTCCGCGCCTCCGGTGCCGGCGGCGAGGAGGATGCCCGCCCCGGCGGTGGTGGTCTTCCTCAGGAAGCTCCGACGACCTGGGTCGATCGGTCCCCGGCTTGGGATGTGGGCGACCCGGCGGCGCAGCTTCCACATCAGGAGGGAAAGGCCCCAGAAGACCAGGTTGGTCAGGGTGAAGAACTGGAAATAGAGGGCACCCCGGGCCAAGGGCCTCACCAGGGTGCCCATCTCGTCGGCCGCCTTCCCGGCAAAGCGATAGCCCATGTAGATCAGCAACGGGATGTGAATGGCCACCAGGAGCCAAGGGATCCAGCGCCGAAGACGGTCCGGGAACACCAGCTTCAGCAGCTCCCAGTGAAGGAACTGCATGCCGAAGACAACCAGGAAGGGGACGATGAAATACAAGGCTTCGCCTCAGGGAATTGGCTGGAATGCACGGATGCCCCAGTCTGGGGTCCTGGGCCATTCCCGTCGAGCCTCCCTGGCGGAGTTCAGATCAATGACGCGTCGAGCATCTCGGGCGAGATCATGGACCTCAGCATCAGTCGGCCCTTTCGAGGTTCCAGTTCGATGCAGCAGCAGTTGGGAAGCCGGATGGCACGCTTGGCCTGGATCTGAAGCAGATGGGCCAGCAGCACGTGGACCACGTTCCCATGGGTGACCAGGGCGATGTGGGTGTGATGCGCTTCTTCCAGGATCTCCAGGATCACGGCCAAGGCCCGCTCCAGGAGACCTTCCAGGGACTCGACCTCCACGGGGTACGGCCAGGCGTCCACGGGATCGAACGGCTCAGGAACCTCGCCGAAGCGATTGCGCAGTTCCCCCACGATCTCGGCCACCGTGCACCCCTCGAATGGACCAAAGCTGCGCTCCCGCAGCCGCAGGTCCACAGAAACGGGAACCGATTCTCCGAACACCAGCTCTGCGGTCCTGCGGGCCCGAGTCAGATCCGAGGCGATTGCGCGGTGGATGCGCAGGTTCCGCATCCAGTTCGCCAGGCGGCGGGCCTGCGCCTCTCCCCGGGATGAGAGGGGGATGTCGGTCGTTCCTTGAATCCGCCCCAAGCGATTCCACTCCGTCTCACCATGGCGGATCAGATAGAGCACGTGAGCCCCTCCCAGTGAGCCTTTACGAAACAGCCGCCGCCCGAAGGCAGCGGCCGAAGTGAGTGGTGCAACCGGCGCGACTCGAACGCGCGACCTTTGGCTTCGGAGGCCAACGCTCTATCCAACTGAGCTACGGTTGCCCGGACCTTAGATGATGCCCGCATCCGGCACCTCGGCGCAACCTCGGGCGGCCAGCCTGCTGGCAGCGCTCTTTCATCGATCGCAACGCCCCCCGGCCGGTGTTCCCACTCGCTTAACGTGCGGTGAAGGCCCCTCCCAACCAAGCTTCGGTTGTCCGGACCCGAGCGAATGCCTCCCTCCCGCCTCGGCTCACCTGGGGGGCACTACGAGGGTTGTTTCCCGTTGGCAGGGTTGGCCGTCAGGGCCTTGCGCTTCGGAGTGGCGCCGACCGCCGTGAGGTAGCTCTGGATCCCGTCGCGGATCGCCTCGGCCACCTTCACCTGGAAGTCGGGGTCCTTGAGCTTGGCCTCCTCCTTCGGATTGGAGATGAACAGCGCCTCCAGCAGCACCGCCGGCATGGCCGCGCTTCGCAGCACTGCGAAGGGCGCCTGCTTCACACCCCGCTCCTTGATCCCTCCCAGCCGGTTGAGCTGGTTCTGCACCTCGATGGCCAGCTTCTCGGAATCCTGAAGGAAGGCCTTCTGGGCCATGTCATCCAGGATGCTCGCCACCAGGCTGTCGGGGGTCACCACCGGAGCGGCGCCTTCGTTCTCCAGGGCGGCGATCTCGGCGGCGTCAGCGTCTCCGGCGTCCAGGCTCAGGAAATAGACCTCGGACCCCTTGGCGGCCCGAGCCTTGTAGGCATTCAGATGGAGGCTGATGAAGAGATCCGCACTCGCCTCGTTGGCCAGCCGGGCCCGGTCCCAGACGGGGATGAGGACATCCGTCTCGCGGGTGAGCTGCACCTCGAAGCCCGCCTCCTCCAGCTTCACCCTCAGGATCCGAGCCAGGTCCAGGGCCACGTCCTTCTCTTTCAGCCCCTTCTGCCCCCTGGCCCCCTCGTCTTCGCCCCCGTGGCCGGGGTCCAGGGCCACCTTCCAGCGCACGGACGGCACCGGTGCCCCTTCCCCGGGGTTGGGGGTTTGGGCCCATGCAAGTAGGCTGAAGAGGAGGACGATGACGATCCGGAAGGTGGACACGATGGCTCAGTCGGTGAAGGGGATGCGGGATCTGTTCGGCGCGGAGTTGCGCTGGTTTCAGCATGTCGAGGATACCGCGAGACGCTGTTTCGACCGCCATGGGTACGGCGAGATCCGCACGCCCATCCTCGAAGAGCTGGAAGTCTTCAAGCGGAGCGTCGGCGAGAGCAGCGACATCGTGAACAAGGAGATGTACGACTTCAAGGACAAGGGCGGGCGCCATGTGGTCATGCGGCCCGAGAACACGGCGGGTGTGGTGCGCGCCATGATCCAGCACAAGCTGCTGGTGTCCAACGACCCGCAGCTCGTCTACTACATCGGCCCCATGTTCCGCTACGAGCGCATGCAGGCTGGCCGCTACCGGCAGTTCTTCCAGATCGGGGCGGAGACGTTCGGGGTTGCGACTCCGGAGAGCGAGGTCGAGAGCCTGGTGATGCTCTATGACTTCCTGCAGCAGCTGGGACTCCACAAGCTGGTGTTCTCCATCAACTCCGTGGGGACGCCCGAGTGCCGCCCGGCCTTCTACCAAGCCTTCCGCGCGTTCTTCGAGGCCCGTCGCGAGCGGTTCTGTGAGGATTGCCACCGCAGAATCCAGGAGAATCCGCTGCGCGTCCTGGACTGCAAGGTGCCCTCCTGCCAGGAGGCCCTGGAAGGTCATCCCGTGATGGTGGACCACCTGGATGAAGCTTCAAAGGTCCATCATGCACGTCTCAAGGAGCTGCTCACGGCCCTGGAGATCCCCTTTGAGGAGAACCCCCGCCTGGTGCGGGGCTTGGACTACTACACGCGTACGGCCTTCGAAGTCCTCTCCTCGGATCTGGGTGCCCAGTCCGCCCTCCTGGGCGGTGGCCGCTACGATGGACTCGTGAAGCAGCTGGGCGGACCGGATGTGCCGGGCTTCGGCTGGGCCATCGGGCTGGATCGTCTGGCCATGCTGCTGCAGCAGATGCGCGGGGAGGCCCCTTCGAATGCCCCGGCCCTGCTGATCCCCCTGGGATCCGCCGCGGCCGTCAAGGCGATCACCCTCGCCCGGGACTGGTGGAATCAGGGGGCAGCGGTCCAAGTGGAGACCCGGAACACGAACCTCAAAAAAGCCCTGACCACGGCCAACCGACAGGGCGTCGGCACCGCGCTCATCCTTGGGGATGGCGAGCTGGAGCAGGGCGTGGTGGCCGCGAAAAACCTGGCGGATGGCACCCAGGAGACATGGCCCTGGGATGAAGTTTCCCTGCGCCTGAAGAAAGCGATCAACAAATAGCCATTCATGGACTCAATGAAAATATATCTTCACGTCGGGATACATTTTTCAATTATGTTCCACGAGGCTTGTTTCCAAGTTATTGATACCTAAAAACATACAACAACGCTTTGCATGATTTTATCGAGATATGCATTCCGAATATGATTGATGTCCTCAATCATATGATTGGACTTTTGATTTACACATCTTCTTTTTCTACAAGCACGGGCGGATAATGGTCCAGAGGACTGACCATGGCCTCCGGAATCCACCCCACGCTCTCCACTGCGCCCGCTGAACCTCAGCAGCGGGTCTGAGCAGGATTCTGCACCGATCTCTACTGCCTGGCTCCCGTCCAGGCGCGTCACCGGAGACGATCATGAAGGATGACTACACCCATTCCGCTCTCCCCGAGTCCAGCCTCAGCATGCTCATCGCTGCGGCCCGGAGGCATGTGAAGCACGCCGTAGGCTCCATCGTCGAGCCCTATGGCCTGAATGCCTACCAGTGCTGGATGATCCTCCTGCTGCGGGACCGCGGCGCCATGTCTCTGAGCGAGCTGGCGGGACGCATGTGGATGGATCACCCGACCACGTCACGACTCGTCCACGCCCTGGAGGAGAACGGCCTGCTTCAGATCCAGCCCGATCCCACCCACGGCCGGAAGGTGCTCATCGCCATCGCTCCGGACAAGGCTCCCCTGATCGAGGAGATCCACGCCCGGGTGCTCGACTACCGATCCCGCCTTGAGCACGGCATGTCCGTCGACGAGAAGAACGTGCTCCGCTCCGCGCTGGCCAAGGTGATCCTGAACCTCAGCGATCTGCTGGGCGAAGAGCACGGTGGAAAGATCCAGCAAGGGCGGCGCTCCAAGTCGAAGGCCCTCGCCAGCTGAGCCCCGGCTCGAAGCGGCTCTTGAGGGCATTCCCAGGGGATGCGATCCTGTAGAGCTATGAAACTCGATCGGCTTGGCGACTTCTCACGCACCCACCGCAACGGCGAACTGCGGCTCTCCCACGCCGGACAGAAGGTCCGGCTCCTGGGCTGGTGCAAACGCGTGCGCAACCTCGGCTCCCTGGTGTTCCTCGATCTGAGGGACCGCTGGGGCCTCGTCCAGCTCGTGGCCAACGAGACGGAGGTTCCGCCGGAGCTACTGGAGAAACTCAAGGCCGTGCGCAGCGAGTTCGTGCTGGGCGCCGAAGGCCTCGTGGCGGAGCGGGAGAGCAAGAACCCGAACATGGCCACGGGCGACATCGAAGTGCGGCTCACGGACCTCAAGATCTTCAACACCTGTCTCTTATACACATCTGACG
>CAYZND010000135.1:0-8996 GCA_964479495.1 uncultured Mesoterricola sp. | reverse complement strand
ACATCTGCAACTGCACCTTCGGCTACCTGCTGATCCTCGGTGCCGAGCGCAAGGCTGTCCAGGACTACCTGTCCAAGTCCATCTGTATCAAGGTGGACCGATAAGGCAGTTGCCAGTCATCAGTTGTCAGTTCTCAGTTGAATGAAGAAGCGGCCCGAAAGGGCCGCAACTTTTATTTACTGGAAACTGACAACCGGCAACTGTCTTTCAGAAGGGGATGTCGTCGTCGTAGCTGCCGCCGCTGCTCGGCGGGGGCGGGGGCAGGGGCTCGTCGAAATCGCTGTGGCCAGAGGAGGGGCGGGCGCCGCCCTCGTCCATGCGGCCCAGCATCACGAAGTTGTCGCAGCGGATGTCGCAGGCGGTCTTCTTGACGCCGGCCTGGTCCGTGTACTCGCGGTACTGGATGCGGCCCTCGATCATCACCTGCTTGCCCTTGCGCAGGTACTTCTCGGCGATCTCCGCCTGCTTGCCCCAGACCACGATGTTGTGCCACTCGGTCTTGGACTGCTTCTCGCCCTGGGGGTTCTTCCAGGTCTCCGTGGTGGCCACGGAGAAGCGGGCCAGGGCCTGCCCGCCCGGGGTCATCTTGAGCTCGGGGTCACGCCCGAGGTTGCCGATGAGAATGACTTTGTTCATGGATCCGGACACGGTTTTTTCCTCCCGGCGGAGCTCTCCGCCGATCAAGTCCTCTCAGGTCATCTGAGCGGGTGGGTGGTGGTCCATCATCGCGCCCGGCGGCATCCTGTCAAGCAAGCCTGATTCTGCTGGAGTTGGCTACGTGGGCAGGTCCCTGCGGCACGACCTGCACACGATGGCCGCCGCTTTCTCGACATCGCCTTCGGCGCTGCGCGGGACCACTTCACCCGGGGCGACTCACCCCTGTTTGGGCAGATCCCTGCCGCAATACCGGCACACAACGGCCGCCGCTTTGATCGTCTCGGCGCAGAAGGGGCAGGTCTTGGTGGCCTCGGCGTCTTCGGCGCCACCCAGGTGCTGGGATTGGGCCTTCTCGATGAGCGCCTTGATCCGCAGGGCGTCCTTCTTGCGGTGTCCGTGGCTGGTGATGGAGTCGGTGCCGCCGGTGGACTCGATGAGGATCTCCGACCAGAGGATCCCTGTGTTGATGCGCACGCTGGCCACGCGCTGGAGGTGGATGCTCATCTCGTTCCGGTGGAACCAGGAACGCTTGCGCCGGATCACGGCGGTGTCCGTCACCTCGAGGATGGTGCGGAAGATCCGGTTTCCCTTGGTCCAGCGGCTGGCTTTGAAGATCTCGGTAGGCATGGGGGAAGTCTACTCCGGGCTGCTGAAATCGGAGACGCTGGCTTCGAAGGGGCTTCGGTAGAGGATCTCGTCGGTGGACTCCGCCCGGACCGCCACCAGGATCCAGGGGCCTGGGGTAGGCGCCAGCGGGCAGCCGCAGTAGGGGCAGTCCAGGTCGGTGAAGTCCAGGCCCCCGCCACAGACGCTGCACTGGTGTTCGGCCTTTTCCATGGGCTGACCCGTGGGCACGAAGGTCCAGACCTCGCGGAAGGGCAAGGGCTCGGGACTCCCATGGAGCAGCCGGCCCGTGAGGGGGTCCGAGTGCAGGTCCACCCGCCGACCCTTGACCCGCACCCTCACCCAGGGCTGGAACTCGCCGATGCCGCAGAGGGCGGCCGACTCCAGTTCCAGACCCTCCACGGTCCGGGCCTTCCACCGCCCCTTCAGGTTGGCGAAGAGACGCGCCCAGAGCCGCCAGAGGTCCTCGTGGACCCAGTAGCCGAGGTTCTTCCAGTTCCCGGTGCCCAGGGCCCACAAGAGCTGGCCCGGACGGGGGCGGACCCACTCCGTGAAGGCCTCGGGGGTCCAGCCCCGGGCGATCACCGCCATGCGGGCGGCCACTTCCGGCAGCGCCGGGAAGCTGTCCTCCAGGCTCCCTCCGCAGAATCCGCACCGGTCGCACGCAAGCCCCAGCAGGGGGCGGCCGCAGTGGGGGCAGTCGCCGCTCGTCTCCAGCCGGATGCCCGTGCCCAAGGTCTCGAAGCTCATGGCATCGATCCTACCTGGGAGCGGGCGGGATGGGCATGTGCGCGGCCCAGCGGCGGATAGGGGAGGCCCATCGGAAAGGGCCAGGCTCCGTGCGATCCTGGGGCATGCTCGCACCCCTGCCCATCGACGGCGTCCTGCCCGAGGTCCTGGACGCCCTCCGGAATGGTCGGAACGTTGTGCTGACCGCGGAGCCGGGGGCCGGGAAGACCACGCGGGTTCCCCGGGCGATCCTGGATGCGGGGCTGCTGGAGGGGAGCGAGTGCTGGCTGCTGGAGCCCCGGCGTCTCGCGGCCCGCCTGGCGGCGGTGCGGGTGGCGGAAGAGCTGGACGAGCCGGTGGGGAAGCGAGTCGGGTATGCGGTCCGCTTCGAGCAGAAGGTGTCCCGGGACACCCGCATCCGCTTCGTGACGGAAGGGCTGCTGCTGCGGCGCCTCCAGGAGGATCCCCAGCTCAAGGGCATCGCCGTCGTGGTGCTGGACGAGTTCCACGAGCGCCATGTGCACACGGACCTGGCCCTGACCCTCCTGAAGCGCCTGCAGGCCCGGCAGCGGCCGGACCTGCGCCTGGTGGTCATGAGCGCCACCCTGGACGCGAAGCCCGTGGCGGACTTCCTCCAGGCGGTGCCCATCCACAGCGAAGGCCGCCTGCACCCGGTGGTCGTCCGGCATGCGCCGCGGCCCGACGATCGGCCTCTGCCGTTGAAGGTGGCCGAAGCCCTGGAAGCGGTCTACCGGGAGGACCGGGAAGGCCACGCCCTCGTGTTCCTTCCGGGGGCGGCGGAGATCCGGCAGTGCCTCACGGGCTGCCAGGAGGTGGCCCGGAGGCTGGGCCTCGAGGTGCTGCCTCTGCATGGAAGCCTGCCCTTCGAGGAGCAGAAGCGCGCCGTGGCGCCGTCCCCCAGGCCCAGGGTCATCCTCAGCACCAACGTGGCGGAGAGCTCCGTCACCATCGAGGGCGTCCGGGCCGTCATCGACTCGGGGCTGGGGCGGGAGGCCGTGCACTCCGCCTGGTCGGGCCTCTCCGGTCTCCGGACCCTTCGCATCAGCCAGGCCCGCTGCACCCAGCGGACGGGCCGGGCCGGACGTATGGGCCCTGGTCTCTGCCTGCGGCTCTTCACGGAAGGGGAGTTCCAGGTCCGGCCCGTACAGGACGCACCGGAGCTCCTGCGCTCGGACCTGGCGGAACCCCTCCTGAGCCTCCATGCCGCGGGCATCGGAAACCCCCGGCGCCTGGACTGGTTCGAGGCCCCGCCCATGGCGGCCCTGGAAGCCTCCGAGTCCCTGCTGCGGTGCCTCGGCGCCCTGGATCCGGACGGCCACCTGACGCCGAAGGGGCGGCGCATGGCCGCCCTGCCGCTCCACCCGCGCCTGGCCCGACTGGTGGTGGCGGGAGAGGATGCGGGCATCCCGGACCTGGCCCGTCTGGCCGCGGCCCTGCTGGAGACCGGGGACCTGTCTGCACGGGCGGGCCTGGAGCGCCGCGGTGCCCCGGCCGGTCATGCCCTGGAATCGGATCTGTGGGTCCGGCTGGATGCCTACCGGGAAGCGGAGGCGGCGGACTTCGCCCTGGGCGCCTGTCGGGCCGCAGGGCTGGAGCCTTCCGCCATGCACCAGGCCCACCAGGTCTTCAGGACCCTGGGGGGGAAGCGGAGTGCCAAGGAGCCGGCGGATGCCGAGGCGCGGCTGCTCCAGGCCCTGCTGGCAGCCTACCCCGACCGCGTGGCCAGGGCCGGAGGGTCAGGGACCTTCACCCTGCAAGGTGGAGGCGGGGCCCGCCTGGATCCGGCCAGCCGCGTGCGTCACGCGGAGCTGATCCTGGCTCTGGAGGCGGAAGAAGTGGCGCGGGGCACGGGCCGCGACGTGCTCATCCGGATGGCCTCCCGCGTGGAGCCGGAGTGGCTGATGGAGGCTTTTCCGGAGGCCATCCGGGAGACGGAGACGCTGACGTTCCATGCGGCCCAGGGCCGTGTGGAGCGACGGGCAGGGATCTGGTACGAGGACCTCTGCCTGGATGAGACCCGGCGCGGTGCGGATCCGGCGGATCCCGGCGTGGCGGCCTGCCTGGCGGAGGCGGCCCTGGAGCGTGGCCTCGGAGCGCCGGCGGAGGGCGTGGAGCGACTCCTGGATCGCGCCGCCTTCCTGGCTTCCCGCAGGCCCGAGCTGGGGATCTTGCCCAAAGAGGAGCTTCGCCGGTCCCTGGTGACCCAGGCCTGTGTGGGCTGCGCCTCCCTGAAGGAGCTGGCGGGCTGCGACTGGAGCGCGTGTCTCCGGGGGGCACTCGGCCCGGAGGCCTCGCGCCTCCTGGAGAGCTGGGCCCCGGATCAGGTCCAGCTCCCCAAGCGGCGCGTGGAGGTGAACTACGGCGGCGAGGCGCCCTGGATCGAGTCCCGCCTTCAGGATTTTTTCGGCATGAAGGAGGGCCCCCGCATCGCCGGCGGCAGCGTACCGCTGGTCCTGCACCTGCTGGCGCCCAACCACCGGGCCGTGCAGGTCACCACGGATCTGGCCGGCTTCTGGGAGCGAGCCTATCGGGAACTCCGCTCCCAGCTTTCCCGGCGGTATCCCAAGCACCACTGGCCGGAGAAGCCGACGGCCTGAAGGCCCCGGGGGCTACCAAATCCCAGGGAACCACCGGTACCGGGTCTTGGCGGCGAAGTCCTGATAACCCGGCAGCTCCCGGAGGAGCAGGCGATCCTCCCGGATCGTGCGCCATCCGAAGAGTGCGGCGATGGCTCCCAGGGGCACGTACATCCAGAGGGCACCGAGGATGAGGGGCCAGCCGGAGAGCATCAGCAACCCGCCCGCATACATGGGATGACGGACGTACCGATAGGGACCTGCCGTGATCACCCGCTGGTCCCGGTCCTTCTGGATGCGCACCACGGCTTCCGCGTGGGGATTCACGGCCAGGGCCCCCAGCAGGGGCACGTTCCCCAGGAGGTGGAGCAGGAGGCCTGGCACCAGACTCCAGGCCGGAGGGGAAGACCAGCCGAAGCGTCCCCCATCGAGTCCGGCCACGACCAGGAAGGCGAGAAGAGAAAGGAGGTAGGCGGCCAGGAACAGGCGGTCCCAGGGCTGGATGTCCGTTCGGGTCCGGAACCGCTCCTGGATGAGCCCAGGGTTCTTGCGCGCGATGATGGAGGCGTTGAGAACCATGGTGGCCATCAGCAGGACCGCAAGGAACCACCCCCGGAGCCAGTCGATTCGTCCGGCGGCCAGGAAGATCACCCCGAGCAGGAAGGCTTGGGCAAGTACCAGCCGGATGAAAAGGCGCAGGTTGGCGGTGAAGGGCTGGAAGGCAGGCATGAATGGAGACCGGTCACGTCTGGGAAGGGACGCGAGGCCTCCTCCCAGGCCGCTCCCAAAGGTGCGGCGAAGGGGGTCAAGGGTCAATGCCCGTCCGGGTGGCGCGCTGAACCGTCGCCAGGGCCCACCCTAGACGCCAGCCACCCGTGTCTCCATCTCCTCCAGGAGATCCCAGATCTGGTGGCACTGTTCACAGGTGTTGCGGGGGTCGCCGCAGGGGAAGCCTTCGGGCATGACGCCCTGGCAGCGGGGGTTGCGCACGTAGAAGAGGAACTCCTCCAGGATCTGGTGGATCCGGGCCTGGGTGCCGCTCTCGGGCAGGCTCCGGATCGCAGCGATGAGCTTCCACTCGGCGGGGGTCAAGGAGGCGGCGATGGTGGGCTCGGGCATGGATGCTCCCCGGAAGGGTGTTCAGTATAGAGCGGGCGGAACGCGAGGACACATCTGTGATTCCGGAGCCTGGGCGCCTGTTCCGGTTGAATCTGCGGGGCGCCCTTGCGCCGCGAGTGCATCGCATCACTTCAGCTTGCGGGGGAAGTGCGTGAAAGTAGTAGGGCTCGCACGTCAGCCGGAGGGCAGGATGGTTCAGCCACAGACCGTCATCATCGGAACGGGAAGCTGCATCCCCCCCGGGAAGGTTCCCAACGCGGAGTTCCTGGAGCGCACCTTCTTCGAGACCTTCGGCCAGCCCTATGGCGCCGATGAGACGGCGCAGATCGTGGCCAAGTTCCAGGAGATCACGGACATTGCCGAGCGCCGGTACGTCTCCGACGATCTGGTCACCTCGGACCTCGCCTTCGAGGCGGGCCGGGAGGCCCTCGCCGCTTCGGCCATCGACCCGGAGACCCTCGACTACGTCATCGTGGCCCACAACTTCGGGGACGTGAAGGCGGACAACCGCCGCTCCGACTTCGTGCCGACCCTGGCGGCGAGGGTCAAGGCGAAGCTCCGCATCGCAAACCCCTCCTGCATCGCCTATGACCTGCCCTTCGGCTGCCCCGGCTGGCTCCAGGCCGTGATCCAGGCCCACTACTACCTGAGGTCCGGCGAAGCCAAGCGTGCGCTGGTGATCGGAGCCGAGACCCTCTCCCGCGTTTCGGATCCCCACGACCGGGACAGCATGATCTACGCGGATGGAGCCGGGGCCGTCGTGCTGGAAGCCCAGGCCCACGATCGTCCCGTGGGCATCCTCTCCCACGCCATGCGATCCGATACCCTCGAGCACGCAGGTCTGCTCTGGATGGACCGGTCCTTCAACCCCGACCTGGGCGATGACCGGCTTTGCCTCAAGATGCAGGGCCGTAAGCTCTACGAGTACGCCCTCACCACGGTGCCCGGCGTGGTGCGCCAGAGCCTGGAGCGGGCGGGGCTCGCCCTCGGGGATGTGCACAAGGTGCTGATCCATCAGGCGAACGGGAAGATGGACGATGCCATCCTCAAGCGCCTCTTCAAGCTCTACGGGCAGCGGGAGATCCCCGCCGGGATCATGCCCATGACGGTCTCCTGGCTGGGCAACAGCTCCGTGGCCACGGTCCCGACCCTCCTGGACCTGATCGTGAGGGGGCAGCTGGAGGGCCATGCCCTCGCGAGCGGCCAGACCGTGGTGTTCGCCTCCGTGGGGGCCGGCATGAACATCAACTCGGTGGTCTACCGCCTCCCTTGATCCAGGATGCAACCACGGGGCGCCAAGGACCGATGAATTAACATCGCCCCGCCGCTCTGGCAGCATGAGAGGCATCCGGGAGATCCTTCGCCCCATGAACCCTGACTCCACCCAAGGCCCCAGCGGTCCCGCACCCTCCGGCGAGGACGTGGAACGGCGGCTGGCGCGCCTGTCCAGTCTGGTGGAGATCGGGAAGGCCCTCTCCGCGAACCTCGACCTGGAGTCGCTCCTCCAGACCATCCACTGGCAGGTCGGCCGGGTCTACGATGCCACCAACTTCTTCGTGGCCATCTACGAGGAAGAGGTCCGGGAGTGGGTGATGGTGCTCGACATCGAGCATGGCCGCCGCAATCCGATCCGCTGCCATCCCGTGGAGGCCGGGCTCACGGGGTTCATGATCCGGAACCGGCAGTCCCTCATCTTCCCCTCGCCCCAGGACTTCGCGGACTTCCAGGGACGGGAAGGGAACATCGCCCTGGGCGAACTGCCCATCTCCTGGATGGGCGTGCCCCTCATCGCAGGGAACCGGGTGGTGGGCGCCATGGCCATCCAGAATTACGACCATGAGGTGCGGTACGGGGACAGCGACCTGGAGTTCTTCCTGACCGTCGGCGCCCAGGTGGCCATCGCCATCCAGAACGCGGAGCTCTACAAGTCCGCCTCCGACCGTGTGATGCACCTCTCCATCCTCCTGGAGATCGCCCGGGCCCTGTCCCGGAACCTGGAGCTGGAGCCCCTCCTGGAGGCGGTCTACCGGGAAGTCGGCCGGATCTTTGATACCCGGAACTTCTACATTGCCACCCATGAGAAAGGCAGCGACCAGCATACCCTTGCCCTCATGTTCGAGCGGGGCCAGCGGAGACCGGCCAAGACCCGGCCCGCGGATACCGGAATCACCGGGTACGTGCTGAGGACGGGCAACGCCCTCCTGTGCAATTCGGTCCAGGAGATGGCCGCGTTCGCCCAGCGGGAAGGCGTGACCGTGCTCGGGGAGCAGCCGCTGTCCTGGATGGGGGTGCCCTTCATCGCCGGGGACTACGTTGCGGGGATGATGGCCATCCAGAGCTACGAGCATGAGCACGTCTACAGCCAGGCGGACCTGGCCCTGTTCACGACCATCGCCTCCCAGGTGGCGGCGGCGATCCGGAACGCCCAGCTCTACAAGGAAGCCCAGCGCCGCGCCGAGGAGATGGCCTCCCTGGCCCGGCACGCGGAGACGGCCCGCCGGATCAGCGAGCGCAAGGACTACTCCCTGCGCCTCCACAGCGACTACACCGATGAGATCGGGACCCTCACGAACTCCCTGAACGAGATGCTCCAGCAGATCCAGCTCCGGGATGCCCAGCTCCTGGCCTACCAGGAGCAGCTGGAAGACCTGGTGGCCCAGCGTTCCGAGGAGCTGATGCAGGCCAACACCCAGGCCCTGGTGGCCAAGGAGCGGGCCGAGGATGCCTCCAAGGCCAAGAGTGTCTTCCTGGCCAACATGAGCCACGAGCTCCGCACGCCGCTGAACGCGATCCTGCTCTACAGCGAGCTCCTGCTGGACGAGATCGCCGAGCGGGGCCTCAAGGACCTGCATGCGGACCTCGAGAAGATCCGCGTCTCCGGCAAGCACCTGCTCTCCCTCATCGACGACATCCTGGACCTTTCCAAGATCGAGGCGGGACGCATGACGGTCTTCCTGGAGGAGATCGAGCTCCCTGCGCTCTTCCGGGACATTTCCACCACCATCCAGCCGCTCATGGAGAAGAACCGGAACCGGTTCATCGTCGAGGCGTGCGCCTCCGTCCGGACGATCCGGTCCGATGTCAAGAAGCTGAGCCAGATCCTCTACAACCTCCTGAACAACGCCGCCAAGTTCACCCACGAAGGCACCATCACGCTGGCCGTGGGACCCGACGCGGATCCGGACCACGTCGTCTTCTCGATCCGGGATACGGGCATCGGCATGAGTACCGAGGAGGTGGGGCGTCTCTTCCAGGAGTTCACCCAGGCGG
>CAYZND010000134.1:0-9033 GCA_964479495.1 uncultured Mesoterricola sp. | reverse complement strand
GCCCTCCTCGAGGCATCGCATCCCGGGCATTGACCACCAGGTTCAGCACGATCTGCTCGATCTGCGTCGGATCCATCCGGATCGGCCAGAGGCCGCTGGCGGGACGGAACTGGATCCGGATGTCTTCGCCGACCAGCGGCAGCAGTCCTTTCTGGATGTCCGGGATGAGCGTGTTCAGGTTCAGCACTTCGGGCTCGATGGCCTGCTTACGTGAAAACGCGAGGAGCTGTCGCATGATGTCCCTGGACCGGTAGGCGGCCTTCTCCATGGTCTGCAGGTTCCGATGGGCGGGGTGGTCCCCGGGGAGCGCGTCCCGGACCAGTTCCAGATGCCCCAGCATCGCGCTGATCATGTTGTTGATGTCGTGCGCCACCCCTCCTGCCAGCTGGCCGATGGCCTCCAGCTTCTGGGTCTGGCGGAGCTGGGTTTCAAGCACCTGATGCTTCTCCTCGGCCTGTTTCCGCTCCGTGACATCGTGTCCTTCCGGGATCACGTAGAGGATGTCTCCGTTCTCGTCCAGCACCGGTTTCAGCGAGAACTCGACGAAATGCAGCTCTCCCGATCCGTCGATGATCGTCGTTTCGAAGCGGACCAGTTGGCCTGAGGCCGCCTTCATCGTCGTCTGGTGAATCTGCTCGGCCAGGGTGGGATCATGGCTCCACCAGGGCGTCTCCCAGAAGAAGCGACCCAGGACCGAGTCCCGGGAGGCGCCGACCATCCGAAGGGCCGTTTCATTGACGTCCAGCACGCGGCCATCGACCGAAAGGAGGCCCTGCAGCTGGAAGGTGTTGTCCATCATGGAGCGCAGAAGATGGTGGCCCCGTTCCTGGGTCCTCAGGCTTTCGGACAGTTCTTCGGCCATGCCCGCGAAGGAGGCGGTCAAGACGCGGATCTCCTCGCACCGGCTCGCCTCCGGGGGTGCGGGCACCTGCCCGGGCCGGATGGACGCGACCCACGCCTTCAGCAAGGTCAGGGGCTGGATGACGAAGGACCGCAGCACCAGGAACTGGGTGAAGGCCAGGGCCAGGATCAGAAGGACCAGCTTCAAGGCCAGGTCCATCTTCTCCTGCCTCAGGAGCAAACGAAGCGGGCCGTCGTCCTCGTAGACCGAGACCCGGCCGATGAAGGCCCCGCCCTTGAGGATGTCTCTCATCGTGCGGCGCGGGCTTCGTGCAATCAGCTGCTGATGCAGAGGATTGCCGGGATCGAAGATCGTGGGCGTCTCGGAGCCGGCGTCCTCTCGGATGACACCGCTGTAGAGGACACCCTCCTCGTCGTGGACGAGGAGGGCCTGGATGCTCTTGTCCGCCGCCACGATCAGGATGCTTTTCTGCACCTCGGCCTGATTCAGGTTCCAAAGGGGATAGACCAGGCCCACCGCCAACTGTTCCGCATCGCTCCGCTGCTTGGCCAGGACGCGTTCCTGCTCGGATCGCAGGGTGTGCCGAAGTTCCAGGTAGCCCCACCCGCCGAGCACCACCAGCACGGTGATCAGGATCGAGGCCAGGATGTGTTGGGTGATGGTCTTCATCGATGCGTACCCGTGAACCTCATGGAACCCTTCCTGCTTTCAGCCTGGAGATCTCCTGGAGGGCCCGCTTCCGCCACCGGCTTTCGATCGCACGGAGTGTTCCGTTCCTCGCGATGATCTGGAAACCTTTGTTGAAGAGCGCCATGGCCTTCCCGCCCTCGGGGTGCGCCGTACTGAACCCGATGTACGATTCCAGCACGCCGCTGCGGAAGGCGCGCTTGGCCTGTCCTGTGATCCCAGCCTTCGCGAACATCAGTTCGACAGGCTTCGTCTCGTTGTGGTTCACGAGGGCCGCATCGATCCTCCCTGCAGCCAGCTTCTTGAGGTTCAGCTCCTCGGATTCCGAGGGCTCGAAGACCACGATGCCGCCCTCCTTCAGGGCCATCACGCTGGGAGGGTACTCATAGCCACTGACGACCCCTACCAGCGTGCCTTTCGCCAAGTCCTGTTCCCGGCTCGCTTTCAGAGGCTTCTTCACGGACGTGAAATACTCGGCATAGCAGATGAACAGCGGCTTGCGCGCAAATTGAACCTTTCCCGCAAGCTCTGGCGACCAGGACATGCTGAAACAGGCCACCGCCTTGCCCTTCATCACCATGTCCTTGCCCCGGGCGTAGGGAATCACCCTCAGATCGATCTCCGCGCCTGCGGCCTGGAACGCCGCCCGGACCACATCGTTGGCGTAGCCAGTGCCGTCGGATTGAGACCACGGGGCCGCATCATCTTCTGCCGCAACCAGCAGGGGGGTAGGATAGGCGGACACACCCTGGATAAGAGTGGCTAGGAACAGTGCGATGCCCCATTGCGCCCTGCACACCTTCGGCTTCCAATCTCCCGCCTCCCGGCGGTCGCCGGCCGTTCTCGATCCTGCTTCTGAGGTGAGCGGTGACATGACCTATCGGAAATGGACGACACAGGCATCGCGTCTGTCGTTCATCGGCACCCGGGGTCAGGACTTGAATCCCAGCACCTGCCCACTCCACAGCGGAATAGGGAAAATCAGCTCCGGCGCAGCACCTCCGCCACGCAGCGTTCGATCCCCACCCAGACATCGTTCAGCTTGGCGTCGTCGAACATGTAGGCGGGCGTCGTGACGAGCTTCAGGTCCTCATCGAGGACGATCTCGCGGGCGGAGGGCACACTCCGGAACGTGTGTCCGAGCTTTTCCATGGCCGCCTGGATGTCCTTGCCGTTGCCGAGGGTGAGGGTGGCTGCCCGACCCTCCTTGGCCAGGCAGAGGGCCACGAGGGCGGGCGAGATGCAGATGGCGCCTACGGGCTTCCGGGCATCGAAGAAGGCCCTCACGAAGGCCGCCACATCCGGGCGGACGTCGGCCTCCGCGCCCTTGAAGGCGAAGCCGCAGTGGTTCTTGGCCACTCCGAAACCGCCCGGCAGGAGCAGGGCGTCATAGTCCGCGGGATCGGCCTTGTCCAGGGCCAGGCACTTGCCCACCCGTGCGATGCGGCTGGCTTCTTCCAGAATGTTGCGGGCAGCGCCTTCCGCCACCTGCCCGGTGACATGGTTCACCACGTGATGCTGCGGCGCATCGGGGGCGATGCACTGGAAGTCCGCCCCGTGCTGGTCGAGGGCCAGAAGGGTGAACACGGCCTCCCGGATCTCGGCACCGTCCAGGTGCCCGCATCCTGCCAGAAGAACCGCCGCCTTGGGTGTGCGTGCCATGGGAACCTCCGGATCGGGCCCCCATTATGGCCTATTCTGGAGGCATGCGCGCTTCGTCCCGCCTGCCCGCCCACCTCGAGACCAATGCGCTCACGACCGCGCTGCGGGCGCTCCGAAGGGATGGCGTCGAGATCCTGGACCTGACGGTTTCCAACCCGATCTCGGCCGGGCTCCTGTTCCCGGCGGAGACGTTGCGGAAAGCCCTGGGGAGCGAGGGCGTCTCGGACTACGCGCCCGATCCCCAAGGATACCTGGCCGCTCGCGATGCCGTGGCGCGCTGGCACGGGCGCGGCGTGGCCCACGATGACATCGCCCTCACCGCCTCCACCTCCGAGGCCTATGCTTGGCTCTTCAAGCTGCTCTGCGACCCTGGCGATGAGGTGCTGGTGCCCAGCCCCAGCTACCCGCTCTTCGAGTGGCTGGCCCGGCTGGAGGGCGTCTCCGCAAGGCCCGTCCCCTCCTACTTCCACGAGCGGTGGCACCTCGACCTCAGCGCGCTTGAAACGTCCATCCAGGGCTCCACGCGTGCCGTGGTGATCGTGAACCCCAACAATCCCACGGGTCACTTCCTCTCCCGGACCGAGTGGCATGGGCTGACGGAACTGTGCGCCCGGAAGGGCCTCGCCCTGATCGTGGACGAGGTCTTCGCGGACTACGTGCTGGAACCGGCCGAGGACCATCTACCCACGGCCCTCGAGGACCCCGAGCCTCCCTGCCCTGTCTTCGTGCTCTCGGGTCTCAGCAAGATCGCGGCCCTGCCCCAGGTGAAGCTCGGCTGGATCATCGCCCATGGAGCGCCGGCGCGGGAATGCCTGGCGCCCCTGTCCTTCATCGCCGACCAGTACCTTTCGGTGTCCGCCTCCGCCCAGGCGGCCGCCGCGGACCTCCTGGAGCACGCGAAAACCATGCAGGCGCGGATCCGGGAGCGGCTGAGCACCAACCTCTCCCACTGCGATGAAGCCCTGAAGGCTCATCCCCACCTCTCCCGGCTGCCCGTGGAAGGAGGCTGGACCCTGCTCCTGCGCCGTCCCGCCGTGGACAGCGACGAGACCTGCGCCCTGCGCCTCCTGCAGGAGGGCCATGTCCTGGTGCATCCCGGACACTTCTTCGACCTGCCGGGGGACCGCTACCTGGTCCTCAGCCTGCTGGTGGAAGAGTCCCGCTTCCGCATCGGTCTCGGCAGGGCCCTGCCAAGGGTCGATTGAAGGCCTCTCCGAGGCTCCGCTCAGCGGTGGAAGCGCGCCGGTCGGCAACCACAGGCGCCTCGTGCAACCGGGCCCGCTACCATGACAAGGTTCCCCGGATAACCATGCGCAAGCTCCTGCTCTTTGCGTTCCTGTTCCTGGTCCTCGTCGCCGCGGTTGTGGGCGGCGTGGTGGGCCGGTTCCTCTCCCCGCACATGCATGGCAAGGAGCTGTGGCTCGCCTGGAAGGCGGAGCGCATCTCCCTGGGCGATCGCTTCGAGTGGCATCAGCTGGTCCCTCCCGAGATCCCGGACGCCGAGAACTTCGCCAGGGCTCCCCTCATCGCCGCGGCCTTCGTGGACAAGGATCACATCGATCCCCGGTTCAAGGCCCTGGAGCTGCCCAAGGTGGAGGCCGACTGGGGCGGTTGGAAAGAAGGGAGGAAGCTCGACCTGGAAGCGTTCGGAAAGGCCTTCGGGACGCGCGACCTCGCCTTGGCGCTGGCCCCCTGCGAGTCGGCCCTGGCGGAGCTGAAGCAGGCCAGCCTTCGCCCTCGCAGCCGGATCCCGGTGGACTATGCGGCCCACGAGACCCCCGCGCTGCTCGGTTTCCGCTCCGCGACCCGCATGCTGTGTTTGCGCGCCCTTTCCCAGCTCGAGCAGGGGGCAAACGAGGCCGCGCTCGAAGACATCCTGACCTGCCTCCGCATGGCGGATCACCTCAAGGCCGAACCCAGCCTCCTGGCGTGCTTGCTGCGGCAGGCCATGCTCTCGAACATCCTGCAGGTGGTGTGGGAGGGCCTGGAAGGACAGCGCTGGACCGTGACTCAGCTGGAGGTCCTCCAGTCGGAGTTCAGCCGGATCGACCTTCTCGCCTCCGCACGGCTCGCCTGGGAAGGGGAGCGGCTGCTGCCCGTGGATTCCTTCACCTGTGCTGCGGAGGGCCTGCCTCAGCCGCGGGGCCTTCAGGACCCCAAGAAACCCGAACGTCCGCCGCGACTGGGGTCCCTGGGCCGAGGGTGGTTCTACCGCAACCTGCTGGAGATCGATCGCTACTACGTCGGGGCCTTCCTGGAAGTGATCGACCCGAAGGCCCATCGGGTCTACCCCGAGCGCTGCATCAAGCCCGAGGAATGGCTCGAGCAGCGCCGATACCGAAAAGACCTCCTCATGGCCCTGATCGCGATACCCGCCCTTGGGGAGCAGGTGGTTCGCCAGGCGCACCTGCAGTCCTATCTCGATCAGACCGCCCTCGTCTGTGCCCTCCAACGGTTCAAGTCGGTGAGAGGGGTCTATCCTTCCAGCCTGAACCAGCTCACGCCGGAGTTCCTGCAGGACATCCCCCGGGAAGTGACGACCGGCGAGCCTCTGCATTACGTCTCCTCCGGACACGATTTCCGCTTGCACAGTGTCGGCTGGAACCTGAAGGATGATGGAGGCGCCCTGGCAAGGAAGTCGGACGAAGGGAAGCGCGTGCTGGACCCTTCCCAAGGGGATTGGCCCTGGCCATCCCGGTTGCCCTGACGCGCGCTCAAGGCTCCACCCACTCACCGCCAAGCAATTGATGAAAGGTCACGCAAGCATGCAAGAAGACATCCTCCAAGCCACTGCGCTCCATGTCCGCCAGGTCTTCGAGCGGGACAGCTCGGGCCATGACTGGTGGCACATCCACCGGGTGTGGCGGAACGCCATCGCCATCTGCCGGCACGAACAGGCCGACCGATTCGTGGTGGAACTGGCGGCACTGCTGCACGACCTGGATGACTGGAAGCTGAATCCATCCGCGGACGGGACCCCTGCCCAGGCCCTGGCGTGGATGCAGGAGCAGGGCGTGGCCGCGGAGGTCCGTGAGCAGGTCCGGGAGATCATCACGCATCTCTCCTTCAAGGGCGCAGGGGTGGTGAACGGCATTCGAACGCTTGAAGGGCGGATCGTCCAGGATGCGGACCGGCTGGATGCCATCGGCGCGGTCGGCATCGGACGAGCCTTCGCCTATGGCGGGCACAAGGGCCGTCTCATGCACGACCCGGAGCAACCCCCCCAGCTCCACGCGACGTTCGAGCAGTACCAGTCCAGCGAAGGTACGACCATCAATCACTTCCACGAGAAGCTCCTGCTGCTGAAAAACCGCATGAACACGGCCACGGGGCGCAGGATCGCGGAAGAGCGCCACGCCTTCATGGAGGCGTTTCTCGCCCAGTTCCACCGGGAGTGGGACGACGCAGATCACTGACGTTGGAGTAAACAGCGCACCCCTTTGACAGCTTCGACGCCGGAGGCCTATCGTGACGGTCCCGGAGGCGATTGCGTGCGGTCCCTGAAGTTGAAAGGCATGCCGGGCTTCATCCTGCTCTGGCTCGGCCAGGCGTTCTCCCTGCTGGGGGGCTCCATGGCCCTCTTCGCCGTGACCCTGTGGATCTATGAGAAGACGGGCCAGGCCACGCCCGTGGCCCTGCTCGGCTTCTTCAACATGGCGCCCATGGTGATGTTCGGGCTCTTCACAGGAGCCCTGGTGGATCGTCACGACCGGCGCGTCATGATCCTCATGAGCGATCTGGCAAGCCTGGTGGTGAACCTCTTCCTGATCGCCTTCGCCCTCTCGGGCTCCCTGGCCGTCTGGCAGCTCTATGTGGCGGCCTTCGTACTGGGCAGCTTCCAGACCTTCCAGTGGCCCGCCACCTCCGCGGCCGTGACCCTCATGGTGGATAAGAAGCACTATGCCCGTGCCGCCTCCCTGCTGGAGATGGCCGGCATGTCTTCGGGCATCCTGGCGCCGCTGCTGGCGGGCTCCCTGCTGGGCCTCATCGGTCTGGGCGGGGTCCTGGGCGCCACGGCCATCGGCAGCTTCCTGGCCATCGTCAGCGTGTTCTTCATCGAGCTGCCGCCCCATCGCGAACTGCCGGAAGGGCCTCGCCCCTCGCTGCTCCAGGACGTGAAGGAAGGCTTCGCCTACCTCCTGCAGCGTCCGCCCCTCATCGGCGTGCAGTCCACCTTCCTCCTGGGTAACTTCTTCTTCACGCTGAGTTACATCCTATTGGGGCCCTATGTGCTGGCCAGGACAAGCAACAACGCCCTGGTCTTCGCCTCCGTCGAGACCGCCGGCGCCGTGGGGGGCTTGGCGGGCTCCGGCCTCATCGCGCTCTTCGGTGGCCCCCGCCACAAGGTCTTCGGCATCCTGGCAGGTTGGGTGGGGGCCGGACTTGCAGGGCTCTGCGTCATCGGAATGGGACCCGCCCTGCCCTTCTGGATCGTGGGTTCCTTCCTGGGCTCCGCCATGGGCAGCCTCAACTACACCTCCAACCAGGCCCTCTGGCAGTCCAAGGTCTCGCCGGACTTGCAGGGGCGTGTGTTCGCCGTCCGACGGCTCATCGCCATGGGGGTCAATCCCCTGGCGAGCCTCGCCGCTGGTCCCCTGGCGGATCACCTCCTGGAGCCCGCCATGCGCCCGGGAGGGGCCCTGGTACCGATGCTCGGTCCTATGTTTGGCGTCGGACCTGGGGCCGGCATGGGAGTCCTGTTCGCGGCCTGCGGCCTTGCCACGGCCCTGGTGGGGCTGGTGGCCTGGTTCCTCCCCGTCATCCGTCATGCGGACACGCTCATCCCGGACCACGACGAACGCCCCCAGAAGGGCCTGTGCACCTGATCCCCTGCGCCAACCAAATTCCTTGAGGGCATACTGCTGGCATGCTTCGCATCCTGCCCCTGGCCTCCGGCTTCCATTCCCCCTCCCAGGTGCGGGAGACCGCGCACCGCATGAGCCAGCGCCTTCGCGCTCACGGCATCGGCCACGAGTTCGTCGAGTCCGGAGACCGGGCGAACCTGCTGTTCGTCGTGACGGGCGGCACGGAACACCTGGCCTTGAAGGCCCTGGAAGGGCGCCCGGGACCGGTGCTCCTGCTGGCTCACCCAGACCAGAACTCGCTCCCGGCTTCCATGGAAATCCTGTGCCACGCCCAGCAGAACGGGAAGAAGGGCCGCATCGTGCTGCTGAACGAGCGGGAGGACGGCATTGAGGAGCTGCGCCGGCTCGCACGGCACCAGGAGATCCGCGAGCGCATGGGCTCCTGCCGCCTCGGCCGCATCGGCCTGCCTTCCGACTGGCTGGTGGGCAGCATGCCAAGCGCCACCCTGTCACGGCAGGTGTGGGGACCGGAGGTGGTGGACGTGCCTCTGGAAGCCCTGCGGGCGGCCATGGACGACGCACGGGATGACGAGGTGGCCGCCCTCCAGGAGGACTTCCGGAGCGGAGCCACCGAGATCCGGGAACCTTCCGGAAATGATCTGGTCTTGGCCGCCCGTGTGGGAGCCGGGCTGCGTCGCGTCATGCAGGAACACCGGCTGGATGCCTGCACCGTCCGCTGCTTCGACCTGGTGCTCGACCTGAAGACCACGGGCTGCCTCGCCCTCTCATCCCTTCTCGATGCCGGTATCGTGGCCGGCTGCGAGGGCGATCTGCCCGCGGCCCTGACCATGCTCTGGCTTCAGGAGACGAGCGGCCGGACCACCTTCATGGCGAACCCCCAGGACCTCGATCCCGCCACCGGGACCCTCTGGCTCGCCCACTGCACCGTCGCACGGCGCCTGCTCAAGCGCTACCATCTGCGCTCCCACTTCGAGTCCTCCTTGGGGGTGGGCATCC
>CAYZND010000133.1:0-9044 GCA_964479495.1 uncultured Mesoterricola sp. | reverse complement strand
TCGTCGTTGAACCGGACGACCTTGCGGCCGTGCAAGGTCGGCTTCACCATCGGACAGAAGCGCAGCGGATGGAGGATGGGGCCGCAACGGCGCAGCCGATGGCGGGGGCGTAGCCCCGAAGGCCAGAGGCCTGAGCCAAGACGGCCAAGGGCCTCAAGGACCAGATGTAGTCCTTGTCGCATCCGACCAAAGGAGGCCGCCGCAAGGCGGCCTTCGTCGTTGAACCGGACGACCTTGCGGCCGTGCAAGGTCGGCTTCACCATCGGACCGCAACCGAAGGCGCAGGGAGGATGGGACGGAATGGCTGCAGGCCATTGCCGCCCCGCAGGGCCGAGTCAGGGCCGCTACCGCCTATCGCAAGATTCAGTGGGCCTCAAGGACCAGATGTAGTCCCTATCGCATCCGACCAAAGGAAGCCACCGCAAGGCGGCCTTTGCCGTTTTGCGCCTCGCCTACGCCCCCACGATCTCCCGCTCCAGGCTCTGGAGCCGCTTCATGCGGGCGAAGAGCCCCGCCTCGGAGGCCAACTCCTCAGGGGAACCGTACTGCACGATGTGGCCCTCGTCCAGGACCAGGACACGGTCGCAGAGCTCCGCCACGAAGACCCGGTGGGTGGCCAGCACCAGGGTCATCCCCCCTAGGTGGCGCCGCAAGTTCTCCAGGATGCGGCTCTCGGTCTCGGCGTCCACGGCGCTCAGGCAGTCGTCCAGGATGAGCAGGCGGGGCTTGCGGAGCAGGGCCCGGGCCAGGGCGGCCCTCTGGCGCTCGCCGCCGGAAAGGATCACGCCCCGCTCACCGACAACCGTATCCAGGCCGCTGGGCAGGCGCTTCATCAGGTCGTCCAGGCACACGACCCGCGCCACATCCCAGAGCTCCTGATCCGGAGCCTCGGGCCGGCCCAGGGCCAGGTTCTCCCGCAAAGTCATGGAGAACAGGAAGGTGTCCTGGGGCACCCAGCCCAGCGCAGCCCAGTGGGTGCGCAGCCGGTCCTCCGTCAGCTCGCTCCCGTCCACCCGAAGGGACCCCTCCGTGGGGAGCCTCAGCCCTGCGAGCATCTGGAGCAGCACCGTCTTCCCGGAGCCGATGCTTCCCACCACCGCAAGGCTGCCGCCCGGGGGAACATCCACCGATAGGGGACCCACCCCCCGGCCCGACTCGAAGCGGTGGGCGAGCTTCCGGGTGGACAGGCCGGCCGGAAGGTCAGGCAGCGTCGCCGGCAGGCTCCGGGTCAAGGGCGGTTCCGCCGCGCTCATGACCTGGTCGATGCGCTCCTGGCCAGCCCTGGCCCGCTGGAAGAGGTTCGCCGCCCAGCCCATGCTCATGATGGGCCACGCCAGCGCCACCAGATACCCTGTGAAGGCGGTGAGGTCCCCCAGGCTGAGGGCCTTCTTCAGAACGAGCTGCCCCCCGTAGGACACCAGCACCAGGGCAGCCGCCCCTCCCATGAGCCCGGACAAAGGACCGTAGGAGCCATAGATGACGGACTGGCGGATGTTGAGGTCCGCCTGCTCCCGGCTGAGCTGAAGGAACTGGTCCACCCGCTGGCCCTCCAGGCCGAAGGCCTGCACCACCTTCTCCCCGCTGATGGTCTCGTGGCTGAAGGTGTTGAGCTGGGAGCTCACCAGCTGGAGCTTCTGCTGGACGCGGTGGCTGAGCTTCCCCACCGCGTAGAAGCCGAGGGTCAGCAACAGGAAGGGCAGGAGGACCGCCCCAGCCAGACGCGGGCTCGTATGGGTCATGAGGGCCAGGGTCATGGGCAGGATGCTGGCCACCTGCAAGAAGCTCATGAGGCCAGGCCCCGTGGCCATGCGGACCGTGCTGACGTCGTCCCCGATGCGCGCCATGAGGTCGCCGATGCGGGAACGCTCGTAGAAGGCGAAGGGTCTGGAGAGGTAGAAGTCGAAGATCTGCTCCCGCTGCACCTTCTCGATGGTGCGGCTGAGCCCGATCAGGATGTTCCGCATCCAGTAGCGGCCCAGCCCCGCCCCCAGCGTGAAGGCCACCATCCAGAGCAGGTACTGGCGGCTCTGGCCCCACTGCCCCAGCTCAAGGGCGTGGACGGCCCGGCCGGACCAGAAGGGCACCCAGGCCGCGGCCAAGCTGCACAGGATCGTCGCCGCCAAGCCCCTGAACAAGGTGGGACGATGGGGAGCGAGCAGTTTCCACCACCAAGGGGATCCGGACACAGGGCCTCCGCCCCCAGCCTACCAGGGCGTGCCCGGGAACCTTCTCCCTCCGGCCGCCACCCACCGGTGGGGACCGACCATCCCGGCGGCGCCGGACGGACCCGAATGCTAAGATGAAAGGCTCCCCATCGAGGGATTCCAGAGGTTTGACATGAACGACTACATCCAGGGCAGCTATTCCGGCGCACAGGCGGGAATCCAGGACCGGATCTCCTTCGTCCGCAGCGTTTATCTCTGGCTCATGGCCGGGATCGCCGTGGCGGGACTGGGTGCGATCACCTCACCGATCATGGTTCGTGCTATCAGCGCGATCGCAGGTCGATACTTCATGTTGGTGTTGGCCCTCATCCAGTTTGGCGCCCTGATCTGGGCTCAATCTGTGAGCCGTCGCTCTCCCCTCAACCGGATTGCATTCGGGGTTTACACCTTCCTCTCCGGCACGATCGCCGGCCTCTTCGCATTGGCCATTGGGCAGGCGGCTGGATACGGAATTGTGCTTGCAGCCTTTGGGATGACTCTTGGAGGCTTCCTTGCCTTAACGATCACAGCCCTAGTCACTCGAAAGGATTTCTCGTTCCTCAGCAGTTTCGTGTTGATTGGTCTCGTTGTCGCGGTCATCGGCTCCATCGTGGGCATTTTCTTGCGCCTTCCCGCCCTGGACATCCTCATTTCGGTAATCGTCGTGCTCGCTTGCTCTGCAAAGATCCTCTGGGACACCAGCGCGATGCTCAGGACACGCGACACCAATGACGCAGCTGGTTTTGCTCTCTCACTGTTCATCAGCCTTTATCTCATCTTCATCCACCTGCTCAACCTCCTGGGCGGCCGCCGCAACTAGCCGGCCCTTTCTGATCGGATCCTGCATGCTCCGTACCCTTCTTCTGCCCCTTCTGTCCCTCTCCCTGGCGGCTCAGACCCCGGCTCCCAGCACGCCCGCCGCCCCGGCGGCGACTCCCGCAGCGGGTGAACCCGCCGTCCAGCGCACCGAGGACCGGGTGCTCGCCCGGATCGATGGCAAGCCGATCATGGAGTCCGACTTCCTGATCTTCCTGGACATGGCCTACAACCCCCAGCAGCGCATGCAGATCGGCATGGCCGAAGGGGCCCTGCAGCAGGTCCAGCAGACCTACCTCCAGACCCGGCTCTTCGAAGCCAAGGCCCGCAAGGATGGGCTGGACAAGGACCCTGCCTTCGCCCGCAAGCGGGCCCTCATGGAAACGGACCTGCTGGTGCGCAGCCTCTTCGACCGAGACGGGGCCGCCCTGCAGGAGAAGATCAAGGTCTCCGACGCGGATGTGAAGGCCTACTACGAGGGCCACGCGGATCAGTTCAAGACCCCGGAGACTTTCAGTGCCCGTCACATCCTGGTGGGCACCAAGGACAGCCCCGCCGCCAACGGCAAGGGCCTGACCGACGAGCAGGCCAAGGCCAAGGTGGCCAAGATCCAGAGGGCCCTGAAGGCAGGCCAGAAGCTGAAGGACCTGGCCAAGGTCAACTCCGATGACCCGGGCAGCAAGACCAAGGGCGGGCTCTACGAGAACGTTCCCTTCGGCTCCTTCATGCCCGAGTTCGAGACGGCCGTGCGCCAGCAGGCCGTCGGGAAGGTGGGCCAGCCCGTGAAGACCCCCTACGGCTACCACCTCATCCAGGTGGAGAAGATCGTGCCTGCCAAACTCGAGTCCTTCGAGGCATCCAAGGAGAAGGCTCAGCAGCTGGCCACCCAGGCCCGCCAGGAGCTGGTCATGAAGGAATTCCTGGATTCCATCAAGAAGGAGATCCCCTTCGAAGAGGGGCCGGAGACGCCCATGGTCCCCGTGCCCCAGAACGGCCAGACTCCTCCCGCCGGGGGCAAATAAGATGCTTCGCGCCTGCCTGCTGACCGCCCTGCCCGCCTTCGTCGTGATGGCCGGTGATGTCCGCGAGGAGATCCTGGTGGTCGTGAACGGCCACATCGTCACCCGCAGAACCTTCCAGCAGGCGGTGGAGCAGGATGCCGTCGCGCTGTACCGCCAGTACTCCGGGAAAGAGCTGGACGAGAAGCTCCGTGACGCCCGTGGGAAGACGCTCCAGGGACTCATCGACTCCTTCGTGATCCAGGACAAGGCCGCCGAACTCGGCATCCAGGTCTCCGACGAGCACCTCCAGTCGATCGTCGAGGACATCAAGCAGCAGAACAAGTTCAACTCCGATGCGGACTTCGAGCAGGCCCTCCGGACCAGCCTGGGCATCGGCCTCGCCGACTACCTGAAGCGGACCCGCCAGCAGCTGGTCCAGCAGGAGGTCCTGCGGCGGGAGATCTTCTCCAAGGTGGCCATCGAAGACCAGGAGCTGCGGGCCTACTACGAGGACCATAAGGATGAATACCGGATGCCCAGCCGCTTCCGCATCCGGGAACTGGTCCTGCCCCGGGGGACCACGCCCGAGGAGCAGCAGGCCTCTCAGGCCAAGCTCAACGAGATCCAGGCGGCCCTCAAGGCCGGGAAGTCCTTCGAGGAGCTGGTGAAGGCCTACTCCACCAGCCCCACCCAGAGCACCGGAGGAGACCTGGGCTGGCTCACGAAGGGCCTCCTGATGCCCACCATCGAGTCCGCGGCCCTGAAACTCAAGACCAACGAGGTGTCGGCACCCATCGAGACGGCCAAGGACATCACCCTGGTCCAGCTCATCGCCGCCGACCTGGATGCGGTGCGACCCTTCGCGGACGTCAAGGCGTCCATTCTGGAAAAGCTCCAGGAGCCCAAGGCCCAGAGCGCCATCGAGACCTACCTGAGCCAGCTGCGTGTCCGGGCCAACATCCGCTACATGGTGGCCAAAGAAATCATCGTGAAAGGCTGACGTTGCGATTGGATTTGTTTCTCAAGAAGACCCACCTGCTCAAGCGTCGCGAGCTGGCGCGGGAGCTGTGCGACGAGGGTGTGGTCCGCGTGAACGGCGTGCCCCGCAAGGCCAGCTTCGAGCTCAAGGTGGGCGATGAGCTGATGTTCCCCATCTACAATCGCGTGCTGCGGGTCCGCGTCCTCGACATCCCGTCGGGATCCGTGCCCAAGGCCAGTCAGTGGTCCCTGGTCGAGATCCTGGAGGAGAAGCGCGTGCTGGTCGACTTTGGCCCCGGAGAGGACCCCACGCTGCCCAAGCCCAAGACCCCCACGGAGCACTGAGATGGCGGAACAGCCCCTGATCTGCGATCTCAAGCCGGGCGACGCCGTCGTCGGCTTTCTTCTCGCCACGGACGCGTCCTACAAGACCACCCGCACCGGCAGCGAGTACCTGGAACTGAAGCTGACGGACGCCAGCGGGGAGCTGAAGGGGTTCCTGTGGGACCTCAAGGCCGTGGAAGGCGAATTCGAGGCCATCGTCCCCGATGTGTTCCTGAAGGTGAAGGGCCGCGTGGAGGAGTTCCAGGGCCGCAAGCAGATCCGCGTGGAGAAGGTGCGGTTCGCCCCCGACGCTGAAGTGGGGGACCTTTCGCGGTTCTTCCCCACCTCCCAGCGCCCCATCGCGGACATGCTCGAGGAACTGGACCGACTGATCGGCAGCATCCGCGATCCCTGGGTCCGGCGGCTTCTGGAGCAGCTGTTGATCCAGGATGGCGAGCGCCGCGCCGCCTTCGCGAAGGCCCCGGCCGCCAAGAGCCTTCACCATGTCTACTTAGGGGGTCTCCTGGAACACACCCTCTCCGTGGCGGACATGGCCGAGCGAGCGTGCGCGCACTACCGGACCCTCAATCGCGACCTGGTGCTGGCCGGCGTCTGCCTGCACGACCTGGGCAAGACCGCCGAATTGAGCTACCAGCGAAGCTTCGGCTACACCGACGCGGGGAACCTGCTCGGCCACATCACCCTGGAAGCCCAGTGGGTGGCCCAGGAGATGGACCGGATTCCCGCATTCCCGGAAGAATTGCGGCTGCAGATCTTGCACATCGTTCTTGCCCACCATGGAAAGCTCGAATTCGGTTCTCCGGTGCTCCCCAAGACCCCGGAAGCCCTGCTGGTCCACTACCTGGATGACCTGGACGGCAAGCTCGAAGGCATGTTCCGGCTGATCAAGGAAGAGAGCGGACAAGGCAACTGGAGCGCCTGGTCCCGATCCCTGGACCGGCCCATCTACCGGGTCCGCTGGCCCCGCTCGGAGTGAGACTGGGCCACCCCCGCCTGCATCGGATCGGTGTCGGAAACAAAGAACCCCGGTTGCTTCCCAAAAAAGTTACAGTAAGCCCCCTCGACAGATGGAATGAATTGCCCGATATTCCCGGCACGTCTAACCCAAACCTCTCACCAAACGACTACTTTTTAGGCATTTCCCAGCGAATACATCGGTAAACTTTTCCTGGCGTGATTAAGAATCCCTAGCTATTTGTGGTTCCCGGGGTGCTGCGATGAAGTTGTCAAGGAAGGCCAAACGTTACGACGATACGGTTCTGCCTGGCGATTTCCAGGGCTTCGAGCCCTTCCAGGAGGGGGATCCCTCCCATGAAGGACTGGCCTATGGCGCCCTGCGTCGCCACGGTCACCAGGTCGAGGTGGAGCATCTCGCCGTGGAGCGCCTGGTCCCCAAGAAGCAGAGCTTCGCCAAGCTGAAATCCAAGGCCGAGACCCTCACGAAGCAGGTCACCTACCTGAACGAGCGCCTCGAGATCGTGGATCATGACCGCCGGGGCATGTACATCCAGCTCCGGAGCCTGCCCCCCTACAAGGACGACAACCAGATCCAGTTCAACGAGATCTGCATCGGGCGCGACAAGGTCGTGGTCAAGCGCATCGCCTTCTTCCGCAAGGACGAGGTGAAGCAGCAGGTGGCCCTGAACCTCTCCGAGGACAACCTGAAGCGGCTCCTCTGCGACATCCGGGAAGTGTTCGGCGCCACGAACTAGCGCGTCAGCCAGGCCAGCAGCCAGGGCGTGCCAAGGGCCACTAGGGGCAGGCCATAGAGCCCGGCGACGAGGTCATCGGCGACGATGCCCTGCCCGCCTGGCAGGTCCTGGATCTGGTGCACGGGCCAGGGTTTCCAGATGTCCAGCATCCGGAACACCAGGAATGGGAACAGCAGAAGCACGATCCACCGCCAGCCACCGGGGGCGAAGAGACGGAACGCCTCCTGGGCCAGCGTCCAGCGCAGGGGCCAGAGGGTCACCCACATCCCCACCCACTCGTCGGCCACGATGAAGCCCGGATCCTCCCGCCCCGTCTCCTGGACGACCCGGTCCGAGGCCCGCACCGAAACCCAGGTCAGGAGCCCTAGGACGACCAGGTGAAGGAGCTCCAGGGCGACGCCCAGCGGGGCCAGGAGGACATGCCCCGGGTACCGGGAGGTCCAGCTTGCAAAGGGCGTGAAGACAGAGAAGGTCAGGATGCACCAGGCCAGAAGCCCGGCCAGGCTTCCCCAGGTTCCCGGCGCCGGCCGGAGCCAGCCGGAGCCCAGCCCCGTAGCCACCCACCACGCCCAGCGCGGAGCCTTCTTCACCGGTTCAGACATGTCGCAGCGCCTCCGTGATGCGGATCCGGGCGGCCTTCAAGCCGGGGAAGAAGGCGGAGACCTGGATCACGGCCTGGAGCCCCAGGAAGGCTCCCAGGTAGACCATCGGGACCAAGTGAATGTTCAGCTCGTAGCCATGGCTCGTCCCAGGCGGAGCCGGCATCTCCAGGTGCAGGGCATTCAGGGAGGCCCGGATGGCCAGCGTGACCAGCAGACCGAGCAGGCTTCCGCCCAGCCCGAGGAGAGCACCCTCCCACTGCAGGAGCACCAGGAGGCTCCCGGGCTGGAGACCCAGGGCCCGGAGGGTGCCCAGCTCGCGCAGCCGCTCCATCACGCTCATGAGCAGCGTATTGGCCGTGGCCAGCAGGACCACAAGGGCCAGCACCAGCCCCATGAAGCCGAAGATGGCGAAGTAAAGCAGCTTCACCTGCCGGTAGAAGCTGGCCAGCTCGAACCAGGGATGGGCCTCCGCGCCAGAACCCGCAAGCACGGCCAGACGTGGGGTCTCCCGCTCGGCATTGTCCGGCTGCTTCAGCAGCACGGAAAGGCGGGAGCGTGCGGGACCCGCGTTCAGCAGGGCCTCCGCCGTGCCGAGGCTCACCGAGAGGCTCCGGTCATTGAGCTCCTTCAGGCCCAGATCCTGGAACCCCGCCACCTCCACGTCCGCGGCGTTGAGGGCCCCATCGGGGGTGGTGGCCATGAGGGTGATGCCATCCCCCACGGAAACCCCCAGGATCTTGGCCAGCCCAATCCCCAGGATCACCTCCCGGGCCTGCGGATCCGTCGCCAGCCAGCGGGAGCGCTCGCCTCCGGGGGCCTTGGCGCCGTCCTTGAGGCGATCCGCCACGTTCATGTGGGCCGGCTCCCGCACCGGGTCCACGGCCGAGCCCAGGAAGGCCACGCTGCGGGTGCCGTTGGAGGCCAAGCCCATGAACTGGATCCGCGGCAGCACCTCGGCCACGGCCGGATCCTCCCGCAGCCGCTGGGCGAGGGCCTCGCCGTCCGGCAGGGCATGCTCGAGGCTCTGGCCCTCGTCGCCTTCGAGCCCGCCGGAGGCCAGGACCTGCACATGGCCCAGGCCTCCCTGGATGGCCGCGTCCGCCAGCCCCTGGAAGGTCTGGGCCATGAAGCCTCCGGCCAGGGCCAGCGCCACGTAGCCCGCCACCAGGACCAGCAGGGTGAGCACCGTGCGGCGCCGCTGCCGCAGGACATTCCGGAAGGCGAGGCGCAGCAGGATCATGGACCTTCCTCCAGGCGCCCATCCCTCAGGCGGAAGACGAGATCCGCCCGCTGGATGACTGCCGGATCGTGGCTGGCCGCCAGGAAGCTCACGCCCCGCTCCCGGCTGAGTTCCGCCATCAGCTCCATCAGCGGCCCGCCGTGGGC
>CAYZND010000132.1:2199-9050 GCA_964479495.1 uncultured Mesoterricola sp. | reverse complement strand
CCCTCCTATGCTCGACATTGCGCTCATCACAGCTACGCCCCCTAGTACTAATCCAGGGATGCTGGCTTGTGAGGCCACTGCGCACTCCTTTCTTGCACGAAATGGACTCCTGGAAGCGACCACTTTTTTCCGAATCGAATCTCTGGAAGCTCGCCTGAAAGGCCATGATCCAGGCACACGACAAAGGATTCTGACCGAGTGCGACCTCGGTCGAGAGTATTTACTGCTGAAGAATGTCTCCCAGTTGCAGGAATTCGTGCCCCTGTATTGGGGGGATTTCTTACACATGAACCCGTATCAGAATGCACTTCGCCTTTCATGGTCTGAGAACAAAGCCGATGTGCGAAGGTTATTGCTGCTGGAGGGCGCTCCAGAATCCACTAAGCGGCGCACCATTAGCTATGCGACCTCGATCTTGTTCAACGGGACGGAGGATTACCGAAACCCAGAATACGGACCTGCACTGCTCCATTTCATCCAGAGCGCTCACCACATACAGATGCGTGATGCAATCTCAGCAGCGCGGGTGGCAGGAATGCGCCATTCCCAGAGAAGTGTCTTTGGCCTCGATGCTGCCCAGCTACTTGCTCTCCCGGAATGTGCCAAATATCTTCTAGGGGAAGCCCTCGATTGTGAACGGCGTCCCCGCGCTCTGCTCTTCTTTGGCCGAGGCCTTCACGACTGGACACTCACGAAGCCCTTCATCCACCGGCTGGTCCAAACGCTGGACCTCCAACCAGAGTGGTTCCCCTGGGGGGACGTCATGTCCTTTCCATACATGGACACCGCATGGAAGGAGCTACCGGTGACGACTCTTGCGGGCCTTGGAAAGAGCCATCACTTAAATAAACTCCTTCACGTATTGCGCTCAAGCACTCTGGTTGTCACAGACACCTATCATCTGGCTGCTATAAGCTGGGCACTAGGAGTCCCTGCAGTCGTGGTTGCAGGCGGCTACCATCCTCGCGAGATAACAGCCAAGTCGCTTGATCTCCGAGTCAGGCACGATAAAAGGAAAATCCTCCTTGCTCAGGACGGGCTGCTGGATTATTTCATCGAGCCTTACCTTCTATCAGCAACCGGGCGTTGGCGAGATGTGGCCGATAGGCTGGCCCTGTTATTACGTGATCCGAGAATGGTTATCGATGCCCGAAAAATGTTGGCTTCCCGAGCTCAAGTCAGCGAGGACTCACTGCTTGCTGCAATTCAGTCTGCGCGATTCGGGATGACCGAATGAGGCGGCCTGCGCGAAAGAAAGTACTCTTCATTCGCGATTTCCGTGGTTTCACAGGCGGTCATCAGAAAGTGTTCGACTATTACTCCCACTTGGTCGGAAGCCCTGAATTTGAACCGATACTCTACTTGACCCCTGACAGCCTGCGAGATCAGACCAATCCTTGGATTGCAGGAGGGCATCAAGTGTTGGATAGCATCCCAGCACCGGACATCTTCTTTGTTGCAGGACTTGATTGGGACATTTTGGACAAGCATGGGGTTGAGCCCGGAAGACGACCCGTGATCAATCTCGTGCAGGGACTCCGGCACACAGATCCTCGCGATCCGAGATTCCGCTTCCTGGAACGAGAGGCCTTTCGTATCTGCGTTAGCCAAGAGGTTAGAGAGGCGTTGAAAGCCACGTGCCGAACGAAAGGCTCCTTGCTAACCATTCCCAATGGCATAGAGTTGCCTCAACATCTCAGTATCCCTCCTGCGAACCTTCGAACAGGCGTCTTCATCGGTGGATGGAAGCAACCAGCCTTGGCTCGGGAACTCGCACAAAAGCTTAGGCAGGACTCAATCCCCGTGGACGTTTGCATGGATCAGGTGCCCCGCAATGACTTTCTCACCCGAACGGCCGCCTGTCAGGTAGCAGTGATGTTGCCTTGGACCATGGAAGGATTCTTCCTGCCAGCATTGGAAGCGATGGCGCTAGACACAGCGTTGGTGGTACCCGACTGCGTTGGTAACCGTTCATTCTGCCTCCATGCAATCAACTGTCTGATGCCGGAGTACCAAATAATGGACCTGGTGGCAGCAACCAAAGATCTGCTAAACAACACGGTCTTGCGTTCCAAACTCGTAAAGGCCGGACGAACCTGTGCCACTGAACACAGTCTTGGCCAGGAATGCTGCCGATGGCTCGAAGTCTTACGTAGCCTTGAATCGAACTGACTTGACCCCCTCCGCCATTTGCCAGAGCCTACACTATCCTCCCAACTACAGAACCTTAGAACAGCCGTGACTGATTTCAACGTTGATTTCCTGATCGCCGGAGCTCAGAAGGCTGGGACAACAGCCCTGGCCCAGTTCCTCAGCGAGCATCGTCATATCTGCCTCCCGGAAGGGAAGGAAGCCCATGTCTTCGATTCCCCGGATTTCGAGGATGCCTGGACGCCAGCGATGGTTTCAGCTAAGTTCAAACCGCACTTTCCACACTGGACGCCAGGGGCTCTCGTAGGGGATGCCACACCCATCTCCATGTTCCTCCCCGAGGTGCCCGAGCGCGTTTTCCGCTTCAACCCTCGCATGAAATGGATCCTGCTGCTTAGGGAACCCACGGAGCGAGCCTTATCCCATCACGCGATGGAACGAGGCCGCGGACGGGAGCGCTGGCCTGCCGGGTTGGCCTTCTTGGTGGAATCCCTACGGCTGCGAAAGGCTGCAAACAGCCGCGCCTGGGACTCCCCTTGGCGCTGGGCCTCCTATCTTCGCCGCGGGGACTATGCACTCCAGCTGGATCGGATCCTCCAACTCTTTCCTCCGGAGCAGATGCTGATTCTGCGCCAGGAAGATCTCCTGCAACGCCACCCTGCGGCTCTGGCCAAGGTTTATGACTTCCTCGGCACAGCGATGCCCGAACCCATCCCCGAAGCTCGCAAGGTATTTGTGGGAATTCGTCCCAAGCCCTGTCTCCTGGTCAAAACATGGCTGAAATGGCGCAGCAGGTATGCCCTCCAAAGGTTGGCTCGAGACCATGGCGTGGTCTTCGGTCACAAGGGAGATCCGGCTTGGGATGAAGCCGGCGTCACCGCAACAGACCGCACGTGCGTGGTGGTCCTAGGAACGCATCGCAGCGGAACCTCAGCCCTGACGGGTGCGCTGCAAGCTTGTGGACTATCTCTGGGGGATGATCTCATGCCCAGCACGAAGGAGAATCCCAAAGGGTATTTCGAAGACTTGGGCATCTATGCTCTGCACGAACGCCTACTGGCAGAACGAGGGCTAGCCTGGAATAGCCTCGAAGGGCCCTTAAAGGGGCTCGATGCGGCTTCACGGGCCAGGTGGCAGGATGAGATGTTGCGAGTCTGGCGACAGCGATCAGGGAAAACGCCTCTCTTTGCATTCAAAGACCCGCGCACCCTCCGCTTCCTGCCCCTTTGGGAATCGGTCATGCGGCGGGAAGGAGTTCGCATGGTGCGCTTAGGCACCGTTCGCCATCCATGGAACGTGGCCCAAAGCCTGATCCGAAGGGATGGGATGAGCGAATCCCATGCCCTCCGAATGTGGACCATGGACAACCTTGAACTGCTGAAGGCTTTACTTGGAGGAACCAGCACCCTAGTCCGTTATGAGCTTTTTCTCAAAGCACCTGATAGAGAAATCGGACAGGCTCTTTCCCGCCTTGGCCTTGTATATATTATCGGCGAACGGTTGCGAGCTTTTGTGGATCCCACACTCGATCATGGCGAAGCTGAACCAGATGTACCCCCAGAAGCAGTTAATCCCCTGTGGCAAGCGCTCCGAGGATTGGCCGATGGTGAGCGGTGTGCAACGAGGGATCGTGCTGAACTGTTGGAGGTCGTCATGAGGACCACAGCGTGGTTGGAAAGGCCTGGAGAGTGCGGATTTGGAACTTCATGACATTTTCTCCACCGTCCATCGGAATCTCTTATACCCAGGACAAGCTTCAGTAAAGGCACCTTGCTGGATGGGACCCTGACGGCGGCATGATCGACCAGCATGCCGAGGGCTAATCGACGGAGCGCTCAAGAGGACTGTCAATGAGCCACTTTGCGCCGATTCCGCCAGGCTTGACCAAGAGGAACCTGAGCCCGGTTGACCTTCCCTACCCTGGTGGAAGACCGCTTCCGGAAAGACCGACCGAAGGAAAATTCTTTCCAATCCACCTGGGCCTTCATGAGATGGAATTCTGGCAAAGCCACATACCCCTTTCTCTGGAGAGCCAAACGGGAGTTGGACTTTCCTGGGAGAATCATTTGTTTCTTCCCCTTTGAAGGACTTTCATGGCCGCTTCCAGCCTTCTCGCCCTCATCGACGATGTGGCCTCCATCCTGGATGACGTGTCCATCCTCGCCAAGGCGGCGGCGAAGAAGACCACGGGCGTGCTGGGGGATGATCTCGCCCTGAACGCGCAGCAGGTGAGCGGCGTCCAGGTGGACCGGGAACTGCCGGTGGTATGGGCGGTGGCCAAGGGCTCGGCACGGAACAAGCTGATCCTGGTGCCGCTGGCGCTGCTCATCAGCCGCTTCCTGCCCTGGCTCGTGACGCCGCTGCTGATGGTGGGAGGCGCCTATCTCTGCTTCGAGGGGTTCGAGAAGGTGGCCCACCGGTGGCTCCACTCGAAGGAGGAGGACGCGGCCCAGCGGGCGGAGCTGACCCAAGCTCACGCGGATCCCGCCATCGACCTGGTGGCCCATGAGCAGGCGAAGATCAAGGGAGCCATCCGCACCGATTTCGTCCTCTCCGCGGAGATCGTTGCCATCAGCCTCGGCACCGTCGCCCAGGCACCCTTCTCCAGGCAGATCATCGTCCTATGCGTCATTGCGGCCCTCATGACCATCGGGGTCTACGGCCTCGTGGCCCTCATCGTCAAGCTGGATGACCTTGGCCTCTTCCTGCTCCGGGTGGGAAGCCAAGGCCAGGACCGGAAGTTCGTGCGCCTCCTTGGCTCAGGCATCCTCACCTCGGCCACAGGCTTCATGAAGCTCCTCGCCGTGGCGGGTACCGTAGCCATGTTCCTGGTGGGCGGTGGCATCCTCCGGCACGGCCTGACGTTCCTCCATCCCCTCGAGGAAGCCCTCGTCCACAGAACAGGCCCATCCCTGGGCTGGAGCCTCCCGCCGCTCATGGATGGCCTTGTGGGCGTACTGGCCGGAGCTGTGCTCCTGGGGCTGATCGCTGTCTATACGCGCGTCCTGCGGAAATGGCGGGCAGGGAAACAAGATTGATCAGTACTGATAGCCCGCCGAGATCAGGAGGCCTCTCAATCTCGTGTCTTCCTCCTGCTGGCTGAGGGGCTGCCCCAGGAGACGCTTGATATCAGTGGCGTACTCGAACTTGATGGGAAGCCCGAGCTTCAGGATCACGCCCAGGCCGATGGTGGTCCGCAGGGCCGGGAAGGGCGCGGGGTCTCCGTCCCCGCGCTGGTCTGGGCTCAACCGGGCATAGACCTGGCCCGAGTCGACAAAGACTTCCGCCCAGATCGTGTCGCTCCCGAAGAGGGGGAACCGGTACTCCAGGTTGAGCACAATGAGCCCCTGCCCTCCCAGCGGGATCGTGCGCGAGCCGGTCCGGACACTGGTGCCGCCGCTGTGGTCGTAGACGCCTAGGGTCCCCACGGGCCCCAGCATGTCCGGTTCCACCCCCCGCACCGTGTAGGGTCCCCCGGCAAAGAAGCGCTCGGCCAGCGGCAGGTCGTCCACGGAGGCCACCGTGGGCCGGGCGATCCCCAGGCGGGCGGAGGCCATGACCACCCCGTACCTGGCATGCTCCCCGATGGGCCAGTTCCACTGCTGGCGCAGGTCCAGCTTGGCGAAGCTGTACTTGGATCCGGTGCCGAAGAGCTGGTTGGCCAGCTCCAGTTTCGCGAAGAAGTAGGTGCCTCGCTTGGGATCGTAGGGGTTGTCGCGCTTGTCCCTCACGAGCTGGAAGAAGGGAGCGCTGATGACCGTCCGGGCACCGGGCACCCCCGCCATGTTGAACAGCTCCGAGAGCTCGATGCCCTCCGTGTTGGCATAGATGTCCGTGCGCTCGTAGCGATGACCGAGCCGGATCGACTCGAACTCGCCCAGCTTCCAGTCCAGCGAGTTGAGCACCCGACGTCGGTGTGCGAGGAACGCGGACTGGGTCTCCTCGATGTAGGCTCCCTCGATCCGGTATTGCGTCCGGTCCTGCAGGAGATCCTTCAGCATCCCGGGCAGGAACCAGGGGTCCGTGTAGCCGACACTGAAGCTGTCCACGGAGCGATCGAAGTCCCCGGTGGGGAACCACTTCCGGAGGGTCGGATTCCGGAGGGTGTTGTCCCCCACCCGCATCCCGAAGTCCAGGGAGCGTCCCATGCCCAGGAAGTTCAGCCGCTGGGCGCCCAGGCCCACATGGTAGCCGTGGCTCTTGTCGTAGCCGAAGGCGGAGCTCAGCACCCAAGGCCGCCGCTCGTCGGCGCGGAGAAGCAGGTCCCCTTCCTTCCAGGGAAGCGTTCCCCCTTCCGCCGGGCTCTCGCCGAGGGTCGTCAGGTCCGTGCGCTGGAAGGCGCCCAGGTTGCCCAGGTTCGTCTGGGCCCTGGAGAGCTGGTTGGCATCCAGGGGAGCGGCCTTGGCCAGCTCCGTCTCCCGCAAAACGGCCTTCGCGCGCGTCGTATCGGCTCCCTGCACCACCACCCGGTTGACGGTGATCCGGGGCTGCTCCGGCACGTCGAAGCGGATCACGTATCCACCGTCTCCCGGATCCAGCCGGAGCCGGGGCAGCGGCCTCTGGACCCCGAGGCTGGCGATCTTCTGGCGCAGGTCTGCGAAGACCACGGCCAAGTCGTTCTTCACGAACGGCAGGGCACGGCTCGTGGTCAGCGTGAAGGTGCGGACCTCCGGCCGGACGGGGTCCACGGCGCTCTCGAG
>CAYZND010000132.1:0-2189 GCA_964479495.1 uncultured Mesoterricola sp. | reverse complement strand
CTCGAGCGTGGCCGTGACATCCTCGGTCTTGGAGCGATCGCTGCGATAGACCCGCGTGTTCGCGTCGGGCCCCGCATCGCCGCGCACACGGTCCGAGAAGATGAGCGGCAGGGCTTCCGCCAGCATCCAGGGCTTCCAGGACGGATCCACGGGCACGTCCATGACCAGCTGCTTCACCAGCTGCCGGGTGCCTTCCCGCACCTGGAAGATGAGCTTGGTCCTGCCGCCGCTGCGGTCCATGGGCGGCCGCCGCAGGGCCACATCCGGGTAGCCGAGGTTCCAGTAGTGGTTCTTGATGCGGCCCTCAATGGCGGAGATGAGCTCGGGCGTGGCCGGTGGATTCCCTAGCGACCACACGCCGGAAGGGAGCGCGGCCACCCGCTTCAGCTCCTCCTCCCCGATCTCCTTGTTCCGCTCGAAGACGATCTCATCGATGGTGATCTGCTCTCCGGCCTCCACCCGATAGGTGATGTTCACTTCTTCCGCGTTGTCCTGGGTGCCCCGGAGAACCTCCCGTCGGTGGGAGACCTTCGCATCCAGGTAGCCCTTGTCCCGCAGGAAGCCGAGGATCCGGCGGTCGCCTTCATCCAGCAGCTCCGGGCTGTAGCTGCCGGCCCGGGCCAGGGGAACGAGGTCCTCCAGATCCTTCCACAGGAAGGACCAGGAGCCTTCCTGCCGCAGGTGCACCACCGGCCCCGGATGGAGCTGCAGCACCAGGCGACCGGTATCCCCGTCCCACTGGAACGCAGCGGTGCCCTCGTAGCGCTTGTCCTTCACGAGCCTGGCCCTCAGGGCGATCAGGGCCTGGCGCTGGGTGGCCTCCGACCAGAGGGTCTTGCCGGGATGGATCTCCGCCACGCCCTGCAGCCGGTCCAGCGTGTAGAGGCCATTCGCACCCTCCACCTGAAAAGCGCGCACCAGGGCAGGGGGACCCGTTTCCGTCTGGATGATCAGGCGGGCGCCGCCTTCTTCACGCAGGATGCGGACGGAGGGTGAGGGATAGCCGGCTTCCTTCAGCCGCTGCTCGGCTTCGACCTGCCAGCGCTGGAGACGCAGCTCACCGGCGCGTCCCCCCTTGTGCATGCCCGTGAACAGCCCATCCCGCAGCTTCTTCGGGAGGTTGCCCCGGAACTCCCGGTCCCGGATCTCCGGCCAGGGCTCCAGGCGAACCTTCGCCACCAGACCCGCCGCCCCTTCCTCCAGGAACCCCTCGACGATCCTGAACCGATCCGTGGCACGGACAGCGTTCAGAGCCAGCAGGAAGCCCTCCTGCCCGACCGGATCCCCAGGCAGGAGTCCCATGGCCGCTTCCGAATAGTCCCGGTCGTCCTTGGAGCCTCCGGTGAACTCGATCCTGTCCAGCACCCGGTCCGGGAGGGTGGGCATGATGGTCCCCTGGGCGAAGGCCACCTGGGCGGCCAGCGCCAAGGCGATCAGGGGGACCATGGGCCGAATCCGCATCAGAATCCGGCCAAGGCGTCGTCTTCGGTGTCCATGACCGAAAAGACCGAGTGGAGGCTGGTCATGCGGATGAGACTGGAGATCCGCGCGTTGAGGCCGCAGATCCTCAGCTCGCCCCCACGGTTCTTGATGGCGGTGTAGCAGCCCACCAGTTCGCCAACCCCCGAGGAATCCAGGTAGCTCACCTTGCTGAAGTTGATGACCAGCTTCCGGGCTCCTTGGTCCAGGACGTTCCGAACGGCATCACCGAGCTCCTGGTCCCCGTCCCCCAGGACGATCTTCCCGGCGGGATAGAGGATGGTGATGTCCTTCTGGGTCCGATTAAGCATGGCCATGAAAGGTCCTCAAGACAGGGTGGTGGGATACGTTCCGGTCCAGGATACGCTCCGGGTCTCGATTTGGTGAAGCAGGACCGGCATGGAGTGTGCAGTATCGAGTCGGTCCTGATGATATGCGGGCCAAAACTGCAGGGTTCCCATGTTCGATCTCATCTCTTCCAACACCTTGATCCAGGCCATGGATCAGAGCATGACCCTGGCGAGCCGCCGGCTGTCCCTCATCGCCTCCAACATGGCGAACATCGACACCCCCGGCTACCGTACCCAGGACTTCGACTTCCAGGGCGCGCTCAAGAATGAGCTGGCCAAGCTGGATGGGAATCAAATGCCCATCTCCCAGACCCACCCGAGGCACTTCCCCATCAGCGCCAGTTCCAGCCTGCCCCCCAC
>CAYZND010000131.1:0-9088 GCA_964479495.1 uncultured Mesoterricola sp. | reverse complement strand
CTCCACGATTTGCATGGATATGGTGCGGGCTCCCGCATTTCTTCCCACGTCGACCGCCTTCTCGCATATCTCCATCAGGCGCCGCGGGTTCCCGTCAGTATATTCTATCACAACCTCGATCGCCTCCTGGGTGAGGTCTTCCGGGCCGAGGAGCGGCTGGGCATCCAGGCCACCTACTTCGAGCTGATGATCGGATCGGTGCTGCTGGCCTTCCGGGAGGCGGGCATCCGCCTCGCGGTGGTGGAGGCGGGACTGGGCGGCCGCTGGGACGCCACCAACGCCCTGGAGCCCATCCTCACGGTGCTCACCAACGTGGGCCTGGATCACGAGAAGTACCTGGGCAACACCCGAGAAGCCATCGCCCGTGAGAAGCTCTGTGCGGCGCGGACCGGGCGGCCGTTGGTGCTTGGGCCGGGCCTGGACCCGGCGTGGATCCACCCCCTGCTCGAGAGCGAGCCGGTGCTGCATCCCGCCCCCCTGCTGCAGGCGGAGCGCATCGCCTGGGATCACAGCATTGTCCAAGGGCACCGCATCGGCCTGGCGGGGCGACACCAGATCCAGAACCTGTCCACGGCCCTGGAGGCGATCCGGAACCTGCGGGGCCTGGGCTTCGAGCTGCCCCAGGAGCAGGTCTGGGAGGGGATCGAGCGCACCCGCTGGCCGGGCCGGATGTGGGCGGTGCCGGGGCTGGACCAGGTATGGGCCGACGGTGCGCACAATCCTGATGGGGCCAGCGCCGCCGCGGCCCACATCCGGGCCTGCGGCGTCCAGCCCCACCTCTATTTCGGCGTCATGGCCGACAAGGACCTCCAGGGCATGGTGGCCGCCTTCCGCTCCGTGGAGCCTCGGTCCGTCACCCTGGTGAAGGGCCCCAACGAGCGGTATGCGAACGATGAGGCCCTGCGCGCCGCCTGGGGGGAGGATCTGGAGGTCATCGGCCTCGAGGAGGCCGCCCGGCGCCTGCGCGAGCCCGCGGATGGCCCACGGCTGGTCACCGGGTCCCTCTTCTTCATCGGGGACATGCTGCGGACCCTGGGCATCGCTCCTCAGATCTGAGGGGCATTCGGCCGAAGAGAGGAACATGAAAGGGATCGCCCTGCTCTTCTGTGCCACCCTGGCGCTCGGTCAGGCCCCGGCCGTCCAGTCCCCGGTCGGCCAGCCCCTGGTCGGCCAGCCCCTGGTCGGCCAGCCCCTCCAGATCGTCTCGGTGGGGCGGACGGGGCTTCCGCCCTATGAAGGGAGCCAGCGGGTCTACCGGCTGGAGGGCAACGGCTGCGCGACGCTGAGGGTCGGAGAGGTGGTGGTCCTCAAGCGGGAGGGGGAGCTGCGCAACCTGGGGCGACTCGAGATCACCTCGGTCCATCTGGATCATGCCCAGGCCAAGCTCCTTCAGACCGGGGACACCTTCCCGCTCAAGGGTGATCTGGCCGTGCGCATGGAGCTGCTTCGCGCGATGCCGGTGCTGCCGAAAGCCGTCGATGTGCCCCCGCTGCCCGCCGTCGCGGCCCTGCAGCCCAGGGCCCTGAAGGCCGCGCTCGTGCGGTCCTTCAGCACGGGGACCACCTACCGGGAGCCCATCTATTTCCTGAAGGGGGATGCGAGCCTCTCCCCCGGAGCCGTGGCCAAGCTGAGGGCCTGGGCCGAGAGCTGGGGCGTGCAGACCCAGTGGACCCTGGAGTGCCCCCAGCCCCCGGGAATGCTGTCCACGCTTCTGCAGGAGCGCATTTCCGCCCTCCGGGAGGCGCTGCGCGCCTCCGGAATCCAGCACCTCGAAGTCCGGGCGGTACCCCCGGAGCCACCGGGGCGGTACGATGCGATCTACGTCATGAGCGAACCCTGGTAGGCTCCACCACATACCGCCATGGCCCTTTCCCTTCCTCCCACCCTCGGGCCCTACGAGGTCCTGTCGAAGCTCGGCTCCGGCGGCATGGGCGAGGTCTACTGCGCCCGGGATCCGCGGCTGGGGCGAAAGGTGGCCGTCAAGGTGCTGCTGCCGGCTTTCTCTTCCAGCGCGGAACGTCTGGCCCGCTTCGAGCAGGAGACCCGCACCCTGGCCCTGCTGAGCCACCCCAACATCCTCCAGATCCATGACAGCGGCGTGCACGAGGGACGGCCCTACCTCGTCATGGAGCTGCTGGAAGGCGAGAACCTGCGGGAGCGCCTGGAGGGTCGGACCCTGCCGCCCCGCAAGGCCGTGGAGCTCGCCCACCAGGTGGCCAAGGGATTGGCGGCGGCCCACGAGAAGGGCATCACCCACCGGGACCTGAAGCCCGAGAACATCTTCATCACTGCGGGCGAGCACGTGAAGATCCTGGACTTCGGGCTCGCGAAGCTCCGGGTGCCCGTCTCCGGCGACAGCGATGCCACCCAGGAGCTGCCCGCCTCTCCCTCCCTGACGGAGACGGGCATCGTCGTCGGCACCGTGGGTTACCTCTCCCCGGAGCAAGTGGTGGGTCGCCCGGCGGACGCCCGTTCGGACCTCTTCGCCCTCGGCGTGATCCTGTGGGAGATGGTGACGGGCGTGAAGCCCTTCCACCGGGATTCCTCGGTGGAGACCCTCCACGCCATCCTGAAGGACGAGCCCCCGGCGCTGCCCGAGGGCCTGCCCTTCGGTCTGGACAGGATCCTGCACCGCTGCCTGGAGAAGGACCCCCGGGCCCGCTTCCAGAGCGCCCAGGACCTAGCCTTCCAGCTGGAGTCCCTGCCCCTCACGGGTGTTTCCCAACCGGTGAAGGTGCGGCCGGAGTCCAAGCGCTCCTTCAGGCCCTGGATGGCGGCCTCGCTGGTGGCAGGGCTGCTCGCCCTGGGTGGGATCGGGTGGGCGCTTCGACCCGGCTCGAACCCTCCCCTGTCCCTCCAGCGTCTCACCTACCAGCAGGGGCAGATCACCAGCGCCCGCTTTGGGCCCGATGGCCAGACCTTCGTGTTCTCCATCTCCCGGAACGGAACCCCGCCCGAGCTCTGGACCGGCCGGGCCGACGCCATCGGGGCCCGGCCCCTGGATCTGCCGCCCGGCACGGACATCCTCTCCGTCTCCGCGAACGGGGAGATGGCCATCCTGCTCAACCGGGAGGTGGGTCTGCCCGGCACCCTGGCCCGGGTGCCCATGGGGGGCGGTGCCCCCCGGGAGCTGCTGGAAAAGGTCTGGGGAGCCGACTGGGGCCCGGATGGCAAGGAGCTGGCCGTGGTGCGGGAAGGGGAAGGCGATCGCCGGCGGCTTGAGTACCCGGTGGGGCACCTGCTCTTTGAAGCCCCCGAGGGCACGCTCCTCGAGTGCCCCCGGGTCTCGCCGGACGGTCAGCAGGTGGCCTTCATCCACACCGTGTCAGGCATCGCCCAGCTCGGCCTTGTGGACCTCAGGGGGAAGAAGAAGATCCTTGTGGAGGGCGGCTGCGGCTCCCTGGCCTGGACCCCGGAGGGCCGCGAGATCCTCTACACCTCGCGGCTCGTGGAAGACCGGCGGGAGGTCCGGGCCGTGACGCCCTCCGGGAAGCAGCGGGCGGTGTACTCCCCCCTGGGCCTCCTGACGATCCACGACATCTCCCGCACCGGGCGAATCCTGGTGGACCACACCTTCACCCGCACGGGAATCCTGGCCCAGGGTCCCGGCGAGAAGGGGGAGCGGGAGGTCTCCTGGCTGCAATCCTCGGCCGTGGCGGACATCTCCCAGGATGGGCGCACGATCCTCTTCGGCGAGATGCAGGAAGGCACGGGGCCTGGCGGCACCTACCTGCGGCGGCTGGACAACCGGAACGCGGTGCGCCTCGGCGATGGCGATCCCCTCTACCTATCGCCGGACGGCAAGTGGGCGGTGGTGCGGACCCTGGATGCCACCCCGGACCTGATGCTCCTGCCTACGGGCCCTGGGGAGCCCAAGCGGCTGCCCTCCAAGGGCATGAAGCCCGAGTGGGCCCTGTTCCTCAGGGATGGGCAACGGCTGCTGGTGGGGGGCGTCGATGATCGGAAGGTCTTCCGCCACTACCTGCAGCGGATCGACACAGGGGACATCGAGCTCATCGAGGGGGAGACGAACGCGGAGGGCTATGCGGCGGTCTCCCCGGATGGGGCGTGGATCGCCATCGGCCCCACGGATGGAAAGATCCATCTGCATCCCTTGAAGGGTGGCGCCGTGCGCACCATGGGGGGATTCGCCGAAGGGGAGTGGATTCTCCAGTGGAGCGCGGATGGCCGCTCTCTCTACGCAGGGGATATGAGCCGACTCCCCATCCGGATCCATCTCGTGGACATCGCCACCGGCCGACGCTCCCTGTGGAAGGAGCTGGCACCGGTCGGGATGCTCGGCGTGACGGGCGTCTCGTACGTGGCCATCGCGCCGGATGGACAGGCCTACGCCTACTCGTACCTCCAGACGTTGACCTCGGACCTCTTCGTCATGGACGGGGGGACGTAGCCGTCCGCCGATCGCCGATCACCTGCGCGGGCACGCCACCCACGATGGCCCATGGAGGCACGTCCTTCGTGACCACGGCGCCCATGGCCACCACCGCATGATCCCCGATGGTCACGCCGTCCGTGACACCTGCGTTGGCGCCGATCCAGACATCACAGCCGATGTGGATGCCCTCGGAGGTGACCGGCTGTTCGCGGATCGGTCGGTCCGCTGCCATGCCGTGGTTGAAGGCGAAGAGCGTCGCCCCCGTGGCGATGCGGGTGTCGTCCCCCACGACAATTCCCTTCACGCCTCCGTCCAGCACCGCCCGGGCGTTCAGGGAGACGTTCCGGCCCAGGGTGACAGGCCCGTGCACGAAAGCGTCGGCGGCGATGGAACAGCCGGGGCCGATCTCGATGCCCCGGCCCGGCTCCCCGAAGAGCCGCGCTTCCGGGGCGATGAAGCAGCCTTCGGCGATGCGGATCGTCTCCAGGCGCTGCAGCTCCGCTTGGACTTCCTTCTGCCAGGCTTCCGCCCACCCCCGGTGCCGGTCCTTCAGGACGAAGTAGAGCCAGGGCATCCAGCTCAGGCGCTTCCGGTGCTGTTCGCGATAGGAGAGAAGATCGTCGGCCATGGGCAGAGTCCGGAGATAATCATTCCATGCACTTCCAGGATGTCGTCCAGTACCAGAAGGAGAGGCTCCGCGATCCGTGGACCCGCATTCCCATGTTCATCCTGGGCTGCGCCATCCTTCTGGGCGTGCTGCCCATGATCGCGGCCAGCCCTTCGAGGAGCAATCCGGGCACCTGGATGGTGCTGGGCCTGGCGGCCATCTCCCTGCCCTTGCTGGTGCTCTGGCTCTCGCCTGCGCCCTGGCTCTGGACGGGAGGGCGGGCCAGCCATGCGCCCCTCCTGCGGGGCGTGGTGCAGTCCGCCCTCTTCAACAGCGCCATCCTGCTGGCGATCCTGGCCATCTATACGGCCATCACCTTCCTTTCGCACCTGGAGGACAGCTGGGTCCGGGCGGCGGGCAGCATGTTCTCCAACCTGATGATCTGGGGGCCCGCGGCCATGCTGGCGGGCTATTTCATTACGCTCTACGAGCGGACCCACTACGCCAAGGAGGAGACCGAGCGGCGGCTGCGGGAGGCCCAGTGGGTGCTCCTGCGGGGACAGCTCAGCCCCCACGTGCTCTTCAATGCGCTCAACGGCCTGGCGGAGCTGGTGCACATCGACCCTGCCGCCGCAGAGAAGGGGCTGCTGGATCTGTCGGACCTCTACCGAGCCCTCCTTGCCCACGGAAGTCGGCCCTTGGCGCCCCTCAGCGACGAGCGCACCCTCGTGAGCCGCTACCTGGGGGTGGAGTCCATGCGCCTGGGAAATCGGCTGCGGGTGCACTGGGAGTGGGACGAGCACTTCGATGCCCTGGCCCTGCCGCCCTTCCTGGTGCAACCCCTGGTGGAAAACGCGCTCAAACATGGCATCGCACCCCATCCGATGGGGGGGGACCTGCGCATTGGCCTCCATCAGGAAGGAGGCGACCTGGTGATCCGGGTGGCCAATACGGGCAAGGCCCTTCCGGCGGTGATGGGGCAGGGCGTCGGCCGTGCGAACCTGGAGGCCCGGCTGGGCCTGGCGTTCGGCCACAAGGCGAAGACGCGGCTCTTCGCGGAACTGGACTGGACCATCGCGGAGATCCGCGTGGACCTCGAGGAGATCAGGAGGAAGGCATGACGAATGTACTCCGTGTCGCCCTGGCCGATGATGAGCCCCTGGCGCGAGCCCGTCTGGGCCGCCTCCTGCGCGAGGCCGGCTGCGAAGTGGCTGCGGAGCTGTCCGACGGCCCCTCCCTGCTGGCCTGGCTCAAGGAAGGGCACGACGTGGATGCCCTGTTCCTGGACATCCAGATGCCGGGCCTCAGCGGCCTGGAGGTGATGGCCGAGCTCTCGGACGGTCACGAGTGCCCCCCCGTCGTCTTCGTCACCGCCTTTTCCGAGCACGCGGTGCGTGCCTTCGAGGCGGAAGCCCTGGACTACATCCTCAAGCCTCTCTCTGCCGAGCGCCTGGAGAAGAGCCTGGCGCGGCTGAGGCAGGGGGGGACGCGCCGCCGCACCGCCGGGGAGCTGAAGTCCATCCTCTCCGGCCAGCCCCGCTTCCCCGTGAAAGCCGGCGATGGCTACGTCTTCCTCGACCTGAAGCGCACCACGCACTTCGAAGTGGAGGAGGAGGTGGTCTACGCCCATGCCCCCATCCAGGGCAAGCTCCAGCGCTACCGGACGGACTGGACGAGCCTCGCCGAAGTGGAGGAGGCCTTCCCCTCCGCCGGTCTCCTGCGCATCCAGCGCCACCTCCTGCTCCGGCCCGAGGCGGTGCTCGGCCTGCGCCCCCTGGAGGGCGGTCGCGCAGCCGTGCGCGTCGCCGAGGGTGTGGATCTCGAAGTCTCCCGCAGCGTCACGCCGAAGATGAAGGAGCTGCTGGGGCTCTAATTATTCGATGACGTCCAGCAGCCAGGGATAGGTGGGCGGTTCTCCGGGCCAGATGTCCACGGCGGCCCGGAAGGCCTCCTCGGACACGGACCGGCCGGGCTGGGCGTGCACGCTGAACAGGAGATCTCCAGCCTTCACGGCCTCGCCGACGGTCCTGTGCACGCGGAGGCCCGCGCCGAGGTCCAGCACATCGTCCTTGGACTTGCGCCCCGCGCCGAGTTCCATGGCCAGGATGCCCAGGGCGCGGCTGTCCATCGCGTGGATGTAGCCCTCCCGATCCGCGCGGACCTCGGCCACGACGGCATCCTGGGGCATGAGGCTGAAGTCGTCGAGGGCGCAGGCATTGCCGCCATTCAACGTCACGAAGTCACGCAGCACCCGCAGGGCGGAGCCGTCCCGGAGGGTCCCTTCCACCTTGAGCAGGGCTTCCTCGAGCGTGGCGGCAGCCTTCCCGAGCACCAGCATCTCGGCGGCCAGTCGGAAGCTCATGCGGGCCAGGACGCCGTCGCCATGCCGCCCCCGGAGGATCTCCACGGACTCGATGACCTCCAGGGTGTTGCCGATGGCCCAGCCCAGGGGCTCCTCCATGCGCGTGACCAGCGCCTTGATGCGCATGCCATGAGCCTTGCCCACCTCCACCATGCTGCGGGCCAGGGCCCGGCTCTCCTCGAGGGTCTTCATGAAGGCCCCGGAGCCGCACTTCACGTCCAGGACCAGGGCGTCTGCGCCCCCGGCCAGCTTCTTGGACATGATGCTGGCGGTGATCAGGGGGATGGACTCCACGGTGGCCGTCACGTCGCGCAGGGCGTAGAGCTTGCGGTCCGCGGGACAGATGTCGCCGGTCTGGGCGGAGTTGGCGAAGCCCGTGCGCCGCAGGCTCTCCCGGAACTGGTCCGCTGTCAGCTCCACGTTCAGACCCGGCACGGCGGAGAACTTGTCGATGGTGCCGCCCGTGTGCCCCAGGCCCCGGCCGCTGAACATGGCGCAGGGAACCCCGCAGGCGGCGACGATAGGACCCAGGATCAGCGTCGTCTTGTCTCCGACGCCACCCGTGCTGTGCTTGTCCACCTTGAGTCCCGGCACGGAGGAAAGGTCCAGGCGAGCGCCGGAATCCCGCATGTTCAGTGTCAGGGCCAGGGTTTCCTCGGTGGTCATGCCCCGCCAGCAGATGGCCATGAGGAGGGCTGCGCTCTGCTCATCGGGGATCGTGCCCGCCGCCACGCCCTTCACCCAGAAGGAAATCTGGTCCGGGGACAGGGCCTCGCCGGTCTTCTTGGTGTAGATCAGATCGTACATGCGCATCGCGGGATCTCCCGGTGCGAGTGTACTCAGATCCCGATGAGAATGCGCTCCACACCGCTGATATCAGCCTGCTCGCGGAAGCGTTCCTTGTACTCCGCATAGTCCTTCAGGGCCTGTGGACGGTCGCCCTGGAGGGTGCGGGCCTTCAGCAGCGTCTTCCAGTAGACATCGGCCCAGGCTTCGCCGGGCTTGGCGGCGGCGCGCAGGGGCTCCAGGGTGCCCAAGGCTTCCTGGCCCTGGCCCAGGGCGATCTGGCGCTGGGCGCTGCGCAGGCGGGACCAGGGGTCGTTCGTGTTGGGGGCGATGCCGCCCTTGCCGTCCAGCTCCAGGTGCCACACGGCCAGCAGGCCTTCGGTCACGGCCTTCTGGGAAGCCGGAGCGCTCTTGGCCAGAGCCTCCAGCTTGGGCAGGTTCTCCCGCATCCGCTTCTCGAGGTCGCCCGGTTGCGAAGGCGTCTTGGGGTCCCCCTGGATGGCCAGGAAGATCTCGGCCAAGGCGGTTTCGTGCTTCGCGACGGCGTTCGCCTTCCAGGTCGTGTATCCGAAGTAGCCCAGTGAGGCCACGAGCAGCACGCCCACGCCGACGAGGACCGGCTTGAGGAAGCTCAGGTCCGAGCTCTGGCCCGTCTCCAGTTTTTTCTGGAAGGCTTGCAGGCTCTGGGCCGGTTTCTGGACCTGGATTTCCTTGCTCTTGATGGGTGCCGCCATGGTTTGAAGCTCCGAACCTTCAAGGATGCCGCATCCAGCCCCGATTCGCACTTGAAAAAGCGCCGTTTCCGGCTACTCTAGACGTTCCTGCCTGGGTAGCTCAGTTGGTAGAGCAATGGACTGAAAATCCATGTGTCGCTGGTTCGATTCCGGCTCCAGGCACCAAACGAAACGCGGCCCGAACGGGCCGCTTTTCGTTTGAC
>CAYZND010000130.1:0-9091 GCA_964479495.1 uncultured Mesoterricola sp. | reverse complement strand
GTCGTGGTCTTGCCCACCCCGTTGACCCCCACCAGGAGGATCACCTGGCTGCCATTGGGCTGGAAGGGCCGGGGCGGGGCGTGGTGAAGGATCTTCAATAATTCATCCCTCAGGACAGCCTTGGGGTCGATCTCCGCCGAGCGCTTCATCTCGAAGCGCAGGCGCTCCATGAGCCGATCCGTGGCATGGACGCCCAGATCGGCCTGGAGCAGCAGCTCCTCCAGCTCCAGGAGCTGATCCTCGTCCAGCCGCCTGAGGCCCAGCAGGCGGCCCATGGGCGCCAGCACCAGCTCCTGGGTGCGCTGGAGCCCCTGCTTGAACTTGTCGATCAGCCCGCTGAACAAACCCACGGAAACCTCGCTGGATCCAGTCTATCCGAGCCGCTGGGGCTCTCGTTCCACGTGGAACAGCCTCACTTCCGGGACTTCTTCACCGCCTTCTTGCGCGGAGCGAGCCCTCGCTTCTCGGGCTGGACCCATTTGGTGAGGGCCATCTCGAAGACCTCCTCCACATGCTTCACGGGGTGGAAGGTCATCTTGGCGCGCACCTCGGGGGCGATCTCCTCCAGGTCCTTCTGATTGGCGAAGGGGATGATCACGTGCTTGATGCCCACCCGCAGGGCCGCCAGGGACTTCTCCTTCAGGCCACCGATGGGCAGGGCCTCGCCCCGCAGATCGATCTCGCCGGTCATGGCGAGCGTGTTCTTGATGGGCACATTCTTCAGCACCGAGAGGAGCACCGTGGCCATGGCCAGCCCCGCCGAAGGACCGTCCTTGGGGATGGCGCCCTCGGGGAAGTGGATGTGGATGTCGTGCTTCTGGAAGACCTCGGGATCGATCTCGAAGGCCTCGCTGCGGCTGCGGATGTAGCTCAGGGCCGCCTGGGCGCTCTCCTTCATGACATCCCCGAGCTGGCCCGTGAGGATCAGTCCGCCCTTGCCGGGCATCTTGAGGCCTTCCACGAAGAGCACGTCGCCACCCGTGGAGGTCCAGGCCAGGCCCGTCACCACACCCACCCGGGGCGCCTTCAAGCGCTCGTCCTGGATCAGCTTCACGGGACCCAGGATCTCCTGCACGTTGGCGTCCGTGAGCATGAACTTCTTCTTCTGCCTGCCATCGGCCACCCGGCGGGCCACCTTGCGGCACACGGCACCGATCTCGCGCTCCAGCTGCCTCAGGCCCGACTCCCGGGTGTAGCCCGTCACCAGCGCCTTGAGCCCCGACCGGGCGAAGCCCACCTGCTCCTTGGTGACCCCGTTCTTCTCCAGCTGCCGAGGGATGAGGTGCCGCTCGGCGATGCCCACCTTCTCTTCCAGGGTGTAGCTGGAGAGGTGGATGATCTCCATGCGGTCCTTGAAGGCAGGCTGGATGGGATCCAGCTCGTTGGCGTTGGTGAGGAACAGCACCTGGGACAGGTCGATGGGGACGTTCATGTAGTTGTCCCGGAAGGTGTGGTTCTGCTCGGGATCCAGCACCTCCAGCAGGGCGGCGGAGGGGTCCCCGCGCATGTCGCGGCCGATCTTGTCCACCTCGTCCAGCATGATCACCGGGTTCATGGTCTTCACCTGGTGCATGGCCTGGATGATGCGGCCCGGCATGGCGCCCACGTAGGTGCGCCGGTGGCCGCGGACCTCGGACTCATCGTGCACACCGCCCAGGGAGATGCGGGCGAACTTGCGGCCCAGGGCCCGGGCCACGCTCTTGCCCAGGGAGGTCTTGCCCGTTCCCGGAGGGCCCACGAAGCAGAGGATGGTGCCCTTGAGGTCCGGCCGCAGCTTGCGCACGGCCAGGAACTCCATCAGGCGCTCCTTGATCTTGTCCAGGCCGAAGTGGTCCTCGTCCAGGATCTTCTGGGCCAGGGCCAGGTCCGTGTTGTCCTGGGTGTACTCGCCCCAGGGCATCTCCGTCATCCACTCCAGGTAGGTGCGCGTGACGGCGGTCTCGCTGGAGTCCGGGTGCATGCGCTCCAGCTTCTTGAGGTTGCGGTCGATCTCCGTGAGGGGCTCTTCCGGCACCTTCATCTTCGCGATCTTGTCGCGGAAGGCTTGGATCTCTTCGGCCAGCTCGCTGCCCTCGCCCAGCTCCTGCTGGATGGCCTTGAGCTGCTGGCGGAGGTAGTACTCCCGCTGGCTCTTGTCCATCTCGCCCCGGGCCTCCATGGTGATCTTCTGCTGCACCTCCAGCAGCTCGATCTCCCGCATCAGCAGCTCGTGGACGCGTTTCAGGCGCTGCACGGGATGGGTGATTTCCAACACTTCTTGAAGCTGGGGCGGCTTGAGCTCGAGGTTCGAGGCCACCAGGTCCGCCAGGCGGCCGGGGCTGTCCAGGTTCACGGCGATGACCAGCACTTCCTGGGGCAGGTTCTTGCCCAGGGCCACGGCCTTCTCCAGGGTCTGCTTCACGGAGCGGAGCAGGGCGTCCAGCTCGATGCCGGTCTCGATCTGCTCGGGCTCCGAGAGGGGCTCCACCTTGGCCTTGAAGAGGTTCTCCGTCTCGGTGAAGTACTCCACGCGGACCCGCTGCAGCCCCTGCACCAGGGCGCGGATGCGTCCATCGGGCAGCTTCAGGACGCGCATGATGAGCGCGGCCGTGCCCACCTTGTAGAGGTCCTCGGGGCCTGGATCGTCCATCTCCATCTGCTTCTGGGAGAGCAGCAGGATCATGCGGTTCTCCACCAGGGCCGTATCCACGGCCCGGATGGACTTTTCGCGGCTCACGCTCAAGGGCAGGATCACATAGGGGTAGACCACCACGTCCCGCAGGGGAAGAACCGGCAGGACCTCGGGGATCTTCGGGGATTCATCAACGGGCTGGGGGACCAGGATTTCATCGGCCAAGGTTTACCTCACTTCCAATCAGTGTAGCGGCAGGCTTCATTAGGGTTTTCGGCGGCGGACGGGGCGGGGTGAGTCCGGATCGACGCCTGGGAAGAGTGGAGTCGGCGTCGCCGTGGCGGCCTCCTTCGGTTTCTCTGATGCCGCGACAGGCTTCGGCGCCGGAGGCGCCGCAGGAACCGCCATGGGCCGAGAAGTCGCTGCGGACTGGACAGCGGGAGGCGCCCCCATGAGGCCTTCGAGGGCCTTCACGAAGTCCGGCAGGTCCTTGAAGTCTCGATAGACCGAGGCGAAGCGCACATAGGCCACGGAGTCCAGGCCCTTGAGGGCGTCCATCACCAGCTCCCCCAGCAACCGGCTGGGGATCTCCCGATCGGGGTGTTCCATGAGCTTGGCCTGGATGTCCCCGGCGGCCTCCTCGAGCCGCGCCAGGGAGACTGGGCGCTTCTGGCAGGCGGCCATGATGCCCCGCAGCAGCTTCTGGCGGTCAAAGGGCTCCCGGCGGCCATCCTTCTTCACGATCAGGATGGGCACTTCCTCCAGCCGCTCGTAGCTGGTGAAGCGCCGACCGCACTTCAGGCACTCCCGCCGCCGGCGGATGGAGTCCCCCTCCCGGCTCTCCCGGGAGTCCACCACCTTGTCTTCCAGATGCCCGCAGAATGGACAGCGCATACCCAAACGCTACCAGCTTGCAGGCCCTGACGGCGCAGGGGACGCCCGATTCCGCTCATCGACGGCCCCTCCATTGCCGATAGAATGGGTGTCATGCGAATCGGGACCGAAGGATCCCCGGCTGAAGCCCCGACCCTCGAGGGTTGGGTAGAGGCGGCTGTCGCAGAGGAAAGGCCCAAGGTCCCGGGCTCCCGGCAAGGGACTGAAAAGGCTTCCGGCGAACGCGCCGAGCCCAAGAAGGGAAAGGACGACCGTTCGCAGGACAGCCTGGAACTGTCGGCCGAGGCCCGGGCGCAGCTGGACAAGCTCAAGGCGCGGGATCGGCAGGTGCGGGCTCACGAAGCCGCCCATATGGCCGCTGGAGGTTCCCTGGTGCGAGGTGGAGCCTCCTTCACGTACCAGCAGGGACCGGATGGGAAGGCCTACGCCGTCGGCGGGGAAGTGAGCCTGGATGCCAGTCCTGTGCCTGATGATCCCAGAGCGACCATCATGAAGGCGGAGCGCCTCCGGGCTGCCGCACTGGCCCCAGCGGACCCCTCGAGCCAGGATCGCGCCGTGGCCGCCCAGGCCAGCTCGATGGCTTCCGAAGCCGCCGTCGAGTTGGCCCGGCAGAAGCAGCCTTCGGGGGATGCAGGATCCTCCTTCCGGGTCGGCGGACAGCTCGATCTCCTGGGCTGAGCAGGCCCGACCCGGATGTAGGCTGGGCCCCCTGTGCAATCCGTAACGATTTTTCACAGTCTGCGAAGACCATAAGCGCATTGTGTTTTCATTCGGAAAAATTCACTCGTTTTGGATTCATTCCGTTAATTGGCCAATGCTGCAGGCTTCTCTGTGAATATGGTCACAAGGCCCCTTTGCAACTCTCAAATCGAATCGCAGAATCTCTTTGCGGATTGATAGAGCAGCCAACTCACGTGTTAACCTACCCCGGACGTTTCGTGAAGGAGCGTCTTTCCACTCTAAGGATGCCCTATGCGCTACCTGCCCTCGGCCCCTTCGGAGGATCGCGCACTGCTGGACGCCGTCGGCGTGCAGCGGGCGGAAGATCTGCTCGGCGGCGTGCCCCCCGAACTTCGCTTCACGCGTGAACTGGACCTGCCCGGGCACCTCTCCGAGCAGGAAGTGCTGCGCCAGATGGAGGCGCTCGCCGCGCAGAACACCCTGTTCCCGGCCCGCTTCCTGGGCGCCGGCGCCTATGACCACTTCGTCCCCACGGCCATCGACATGATGGTGAGCCGCGAGGAGTGGTTCACGGCCTACACGCCCTACCAGCCCGAGGTGAGCCAGGGCACGCTCCAGCACATCTTCGAGTACCAGACGGTGATCTGCGATGTGACCGGCCTGGAGGTCTCCAATGCCAGCCTCTACGACGGTGGCACCTCCACCGTCGAAGCCGCGCTGATGGCCGTGCGCGTCCAGAAGAAGCGCAACACCATCCTCATCAGCCAGGGCCTGCACCCCCACTACCAGGAGGTGCTCTGCACCAACATCACGCCCCACGAAGGCCTCAAGCTCGTCACCGTCGCCCTCAAGGACGGCGTGACGGACCTGGACGACCTCAAGGCCAAGCTCAACGCCGACGTGGCCTGCGTGCTGGTGGGCTACCCCAACTTCCTGGGCTGCGTGGAGGACCTGAAGGCGATCTCGGAGCTGACCAAGGCCGCCGGCGCCCTGCTGGTGTCCGTCACCCAGGAGGCCATGGCCTTCGGCTGGCTGGAAGCCCCCGGCAAGGTGGGCGCCGACATCGCCTGCGGTGAGGCCATGAGCTTCGGCAACAAGCTGAGCTGGGGCGGGCCCTATCTCGGCTTCATCGCCGTCAAGGACGCCCACAAGCGCGAGATCCCCGGCCGCGTCATCGGCCAGACCAAGGACCTGGATGGCCAGACGGGCTACGTGCTCACCCTGACCTCCCGCGAGCAGCACATCCGGCGCGACAAGGCCACCTCCAACATCTGCTCCAACCAGGGTCTCATCGCCCTGCGGGCCAACATGTTCCTCCAGCTGGCCGGTCCGGAAGGCCTCAAGGGCCTCGCCGAGCAGAACGCCGCCAAGGCCCAGTACCTGCAGCAGCGCCTGCTGGAGCTGCCGAAGTTCAAGGCCGCCTTCACCTCGCCCTTCTTCAACGAGTTCGTCGCCCGCTTCGAGGGCGACGTGAAGAAGCTGCAGGCGGAGTGCGCGAAGGAGGGCATCCTCGCAGGCCTGGACCTCACGCCCTACGCCGAAAGCCTCAAGAACTGCATCCTCTGGTGCGCCACCGAAACGACCACCCGCGAGCAGATCGACCGCCTGATCGCCGTGGTTTCCCGGGTTGCATAAGGAGTTATGACCATGGCCCTCCGAACCCGCGAACCCCTCATCTTCGAACGCTCCGTGCCCGGCAAGGTGGGCATGGACCTGCCCAAGCTGGACGTCCCCGCTGCCAAGGACACACGCCCCGCGCACCTCAAGCGCAGCGGCTTCGACGCCCTGCCGTCCCTCTCCGAAGTGGACGTCATCCGCCACTTCACGCGCCTCTCCAAGTGGAACTACGGGGTCGATGACGGCCTCTACCCGCTCGGCTCCTGCACCATGAAGCACAACCCGCGGCTCAACGAGAAGACGGCGGCGCTGCCCGGCTTTGCCGAGTCCCACCCCATGGCCCAGGACGCCCATGTCCAGGGCAACCTGGCTCTCTTCTGGACCATGCAGGAGTGGCTGAAGGAGATCACGGGCCTGGCAGCCGTCACGCTGCACCCCTCCGCCGGCGCCGCGGGCGAACTCACGGGTGTCATGCTCATCCGGCAGTACCATGTGGCCCATGGCCGCAAGCGCCGGGTGATCCTCATCCCCGACAGCGGCCACGGCACCAACCCCGCCACCGCCGCCATGGCCGGCTACGAAGTGGTGGAACTCCCCTCCAAGGAAGACGGCACCATCAGCTTCGAGGACGTGACCGATCCTTCCACGGGCAAGGTCCGGAAGGGCTTCCTGACCCTGGTGCAGGAGATCGGCACCGAGATCGCCGGCGCCATGATCACGAACCCCAACACCATCGGGGTCTTCGAGTACCGCATCAAGGAGATCGCCGACATCCTCCACGGCATCGACGCCCTGCTCTACATGGACGGGGCCAACATGAACGCCCTCATGGGCGTGGCCCGTCCCGGCGACTTCGGCGTGGACGTCATGCACCTGAACCTCCACAAGACCTTCTCCACGCCCCACGGCGGAGGCGGCCCGGGCTCCGGCCCCGTGGCCTGCACCAAGGCTCTGGAGCCCTTCCTGCCCCGTCCCGTGGTGGTGAAGGAGGGCGAGGCCTTCCGCTTCGACTGGGACCGCCCCCAGAGCATCGGCAAGGTCCACGCCTTCTACGGCAACTACGCCATGGTCGTTCGGGCCATGACCTTCTGCCTGAGCCATGGCGGTGACGGCCTGAAGGCCGCCACCCTGCGCGCCATCGTGAACGCCAACTACATCCGCAAGGAGTTGGAAGGCACCTACCACCTCCAGTACACGACGCCGACCCTGCATGAGATCGTCTTCGACGACCACCTCCAGAACAAGCACGACATCACCACCCTGGACATCGCCAAGCGGCTCCTGGACTATGGCTTCCACCCCCCGACGATCTACTTCCCCCTCGTCATCCACGGGGCGCTCATGATCGAGCCCACCGAGAGCGAGTCCAAGGAAGAGCTGGACGCCTTCATCGACACCATGAAGAAGATCGCCAAGGAAGCCGAGGAGACCCCCGATCTCCTGCACCAGGCCCCGACGACCACCCCGGTCCGCCGCCTGGACGAGACCACCGCCGCCCGCAAGCCTGTGCTCAGGTGGGTCAAGGCATAAGCCAAGTCATTTCCACGAAAAAGGCCGCCCGAAGGCGGCTTTTTTCGTGGAAGTCGCCAATAAACATCCGAGGCACTGTTTGAATTATTTCAAACGATCATCTATTTTGTTTATTGGAGGAAGACATGCTGCTTCGATTCGAGGAACTGGCCCCAGCGCAACGCGACCGGCTTCACGCATTCATCGCCACCTTTGGCAATCCCACGCTGACGAGGCACCCGGCGGAGCTGGACCGGATGTACAAGGGTCCCGCCTTCACCTTCGGCCGCACCCATTGGTCGGTGTGGGAGGAAAACCGGCCTGCCGCGGTGCTCGGCGCCGTGACCGAGTGTTGGGAAGCGAAGGGAGAAGTCTACCTGGCATACATCTATGCCGAACCCAACTGCTTCCATCATCTGGACCGCCTGTTGCGGCGAGCCCTGGAATCGCTCGCCCCCTGGTGTCCCTGCCGGCTCAAGGTGGTCGCCAATGCCTTCGTGCCCGGGCTCCGGGCCTGGGTGGAATCAAAAGGCTTCCGCCTGGAAAATCGGCTGGTGGAGATGGTTCTTGAAGACCCAGGTCCCCCACCCATGTCAGCGCTCACCTGGAGGACGGTCACGCCGGAGTATGCGGAGGACTTCCGCCGGGTCCATAACGCGGCATTCCTGGAGTCCCCCAATGGTCGCGTGAAGGACCCCGCTGCCATGGAGGGCGCCCTGGCGGACTTCGCCCACCAGCCGGATCTGCTCCAGCTGGGCTGGCTGGACGGTGTGCCCGCCGTGACCCTTTCTCTGGAGCTGAAACAGGGGCTGGAAGGCATCGTGGATGGCTTGGGCGTGCACCCGGCCTTCCAGGGGCGAGGGCTCGGCCGCCAGGGCCTCCACCATGGCATCCGAACACTGAAGGCGCACGGTGCACAGCGGATCACCCTCTCGGTGATCGACAGCAACGCACCGGCGATGGCGCTTTACCGCTCCGAGGGCTTCCGGCCCGCCCGTACCCTTGCAGCCACCTATGCCCGAGAGATGAAAGGTCTCGTTCCATGACGCCAGAAGCCTTGTTCTTCACAGCCGCTCCGGCCGACCTCGCCCGGGGGCTGGTCCACGAATCCGATACGTCCTCCTATGTCTGCCTGATCTGCTACGAGCGCTTCGAGGAAGGCCGCATCTACGACCTGGGAGGCCGCCTCTTCGAGGCCCGGCGGGCGGCGGAGGAGCACGTCCGCCAGAAGCACGGCAACCCCGCCGCCTGGCTGCTGGAGCTAGACAAACGCCTGACGGGCCTCTCGGACACCCAGAAGCAGCTGATGTCATGCCTGCTGGCGGGGAAAGACGACAAGACCATCGCGCGGGAGCTGGGCATCGCCCCTTCCACTGTCCGGAACCATCGCTTCCAGTTCCGGGAGCGGGAGAAGCAGGCGAGGGTCTTTCTGGCCCTGATGACCCACCTGGAAGCGGTGCCCCGGGGCGGGGAGGCCCTGGTGGAGAGCCACCGGACCGCCACCATGGTGGACGACCGCTACGTCCTCACCGAACAGGAGCGGGCGACCTTCATCGCGAAATACTTCCCGGAAGGGGCTGTGGGTCCCATTGCGGACTTCCCTTCCAAGGAGAAGCGCAAGCTGGTCATCCTCATGGAGCTGGCCAAGCGTTTCGAGCCGGGCCGCCGCTACACGGAACCGGAGGTGAACCAGGTACTCAAGGCTGCATGGCACGACTACGTGACCCTGCGGCGCTACTTGATCGAATACGGGTTCATGGACCGGGAGCGGGACGGCAG
>CAYZND010000129.1:0-9144 GCA_964479495.1 uncultured Mesoterricola sp. | reverse complement strand
TCCCGGGAGAGGTTGCGCAACCACTCGTCATCCTCCGCCAGGAGCAAGGTCTCCCCATGCCCGCGCACGGCCTGCGCCGCCGGTTCCGGGGCAGCTGCCTCGACCATGGCTTCCGTCCTGGGAAGGTGGACCCGGAAGCAGGTTCCCCGCCCCGGCTCGCTGTCCACCTCGATGTAGCCGGCGTTCTGCTGGACGATTCCGTAGACCGTCGCGAGTCCAAGGCCGGTGCCCTGGCCGGAGGGCTTGGTCGTGAAGAAGGGCTCGAAGATGTGCTGCAGGACGTCCGGGGCCATTCCGCACCCGGTGTCGCAGACGGAGATCACGATGAACGCCCCCGGAACGGCGCCATAGTGCGTGCTGCAGAACCGCTCGTCCAGGATCACATTCTCCGTCTGGATGGTGATGCTCCCCTTCGTCTGGAGCGCATCCCGGGCATTCACGCAGAGGTTCGCAAGGATCTGATCGATCTGGGAGGGATCCATGCGGATGGGCCAAAGCTCCGTCCCGGGCTTCCAGACCAGCTCGATATTCTCGCCGATGAGCCGGCGGAGCATCTTGAGCATGCCACCGACCGTGTCATTGAGATTCAGGACGTGCGGCTCCACGGCCTGCTTGCGGGCGAAGGCCAGCAGCTGCCGGGTCAGTTCGGCGGAATGCCGGGCCGCCTTCAGGATCTCCAGAAGCGATGAGCGGATCGGATCCCCCGGCTGGACCAGATTGAGCGCGAGGTCGGCGCGGCCCAGGATCACGCCCAGCATGTTGTTGAAGTCGTGGGCCACGCCCCCCGCCAGACGGCCCACCACCTCCATCTTCTGGGCCTGGAGCAGCTGGAGGTTGAGCTGTTCCCGCGCCTCCTCGGCCTGCTTCCGCTCCGTGATGTCCACGTCCATGCTCACCCCGCCGGTCCGGCCGCTTCCCAGGGGCATCGTGAAGGTCGTGGAGAGCACCCAGCAGAAGGTGCCGTCCCGGCGCCGGATGCGCAACTCCTCGGGACCGAATGTCCGGCCCGTGGCCAGGACCTCCAGGAGGATCCGGTGGGTCTCCGCGGCGTCTTCGGCGGAATACGCGAAGGAGGCGAGCGTCTTGCCCACGACTTCCTCCGACTTCCAGCCGTACATGGATTCCGAGGCAGGATTCCAGAACAGGATCTTTCCATCCTCGTCGTACCACTGGATCGCCACGTTGGGCGTGTTCTCCAAGTTGGCCCTCAGCTGGAGAAGGCTCAGGCGGAGCGCCTCCTCCATCTGCTTGCGGTCCGTGATGTCTCGACCCTCGGGAATGAGCATGACCACCTGGCCCGCGTCGTCCCGCACCGGTTTCAGCGTGAAGTCGATGGTGTGCAGGGAGCCGTCGAGGGCCCTGTGGGTCGCCTCGTAGCGCACCAGCTCGCCGGCTCGAGCCCGCTGAATGGCCGCCTGGAGCCTTTGCTGCGCCTCGGGGTCGTGGGTCCACCAGGGACACTCCCAGAAGGGTCGTCCCAGGACCTGTTCCGCCGTCACCCCCTCGAAGTCCAGGGCCGTCTGGTTGGTCTCGAGCAGGATGCCCTCCGGCGACAACAGACCGATGAATCCGAAGGAGAGATCGAAAATGGCCCGGACCTTCCGCTCGCTTTCACGCAGGGCTTCCTCCGCCTTCTTCCGCTCGGTGACGTCGCGGATGACCTCGAGGGCTCCGATGCGCCGCCCCGTTTGATCGAATAGGGGCGCGGCGACACCCCATAGGTGGGCCCCGCGGCCGTCGTTCAGGCGCGGAAGGAAGGCCTCGGCATACAGCCTGTCCCCGATCCTCCGGACATAGGTGTAGGAGCGCTCGATTTCCTCTTGCGGCACATCCAGCAGGTCGAGAAGGATGGGGCGGCGTTCGCCATAAAGGGGCAACGCGTAGGCATAGTTCCCCTGCCCAAGGACAGTCTCCTTCTTGACTCCGGTCAGGGCTTCCACCGCACGGTTCCACGCGATCACGCACTTGTCCGCATCGACCACGAAGGTGGGATCGGGAAGGGCTTCCACGATGTCCATCAGGAGCTGCCGTTCCGTCGCCAGCACCTGTGTCGCGCGCTTGGCCTCCGTGACGTCCTGGAAGATGGCGATCCCAGCGGTGATCCGCCCCTTCGCATCCCGGATGGGCGCGCCGTTGATGTTGATCCAGCGGTCCTGCCCGTTCCGGTCCCGAACAATCAGCTCTTCGCCATGGATCATCTGTCCATCCAGGATCTTGCGTGCCACCGCCCCGGGAGCCAGGGGAGTCCCATCGGATCGGCGCGCCTGCCCGCCTATGTCTGTGGAATACAAGGAGTCTCCCAGACGCTCCGCCAGCCAGGTTCCCAGAATCTCAAGGGCCGCTGGGTTGGCGAACCGGAGCACGGCATCGGGAGCATCGGCGATCAGGACGCCGGAAGGGGAGTGGAAGAGCGCCACTTCCAGGGTCTCTCTCGTCTCACGGAGGACCTCCGTGCGTTCCTGGGCCAGCGCCGCCAGACGAACCTTCGACCGCCCCAGCTCCAGATGCGTCCGTACCCGGCCCAGGACCTCCTCATCCAGATAGGGCCGGATCAGATAGTCGGCAGCTCCAGCTTGGAGCAGGCTCAACCGGTCCTCCGCCTCCCGCGAGGCGGTGACACAGAGAATGGGGACCTCCTGGAGCTCCGGGTCCGCCTTCAGCCGGCGGCAGGTCTCCAGGGTGACCGAGTCCATTCCGGCACCATCCAGGAGGATGAGGTCTGGCTTGCATTCGCAGGCCTTCCGAAGCCCTCCCTCGCCTCCCGGAGCGCAATGCACCTCGCAGCCGGCCCCCTCCAGGAGCTTGGCGAGGACCCGCTGCTCCGCGAGGGCGTCTCCGATGAGGAGGACTGCCCCAGGCATGGTGGACTCCGGAGAGGGGGACATGGAAGCGCTCGTCCTTCCCATCGGCACCCCTCCCCCCGTGCGTGATTTCAGTTGGCAAGCCAGGGCCGGTCCGATGGCATCATGCTGCCATGAGCGACGAGCGCACATCCGTAGAGGGGATCCTGGCGGGAGCCACCTGCCTGGCCGGACGGATGGAGGTCGCGCGGACCTGGCTCGATATCAACCTCAGGAACGATCCCGGGTTGTCCCGGGAGTTGATCCATCTCCTGTTGCCGGAGGCGGTGAATGCCGGAGACCTGACGGGAGCCACCTGGCTGCGCTTCTTCCAGGGCTGGCTCGCCCTCGATGCGGACGACTACGAGCAGGGTCTGGCCACCATGGAGGATGTCAGGGCCTCCTTCGAAGCCCTAGGGCATCGGGAGGGCCTGGCCCGCTGCCTCAATGCCCTGGGCGTCGCCCATCTCAGCATGGGCGTTCTCGATCTCGCGCTGGACTTGTTCCGCGAGTCCGCAGCCCAGGCCGAGCAGGCAGGCCGGCTGGAGTTCGCCGGGGCCGCTGCCATGAACATGGCCGAGTGCCTGTACGACCTCGATGACCCCCGGGAGGCGCTCCAGGTGATCGAGCACTGCCGCAAGCACTATGCGATCGCACCCCACAACATCACCGTCGCCCATGGCCAAGCGGGCTCCATCTACCGGTCGCTGGGCCGGCTGGAGGAAGCCGAGCGCGAGCTGCTGGAAGCGGTGAGGACCGCTGGAAGCGCGCAACACGACGCCCTCGATGTCCGGCAGATCCTTGCGGAAACGTACCTCGACGCGGGCCGATTGGACGACGCCGAGGCCTTGATCGCGAAAGGCCTCGAAGACTGCACCCACAGCAACGAGCGCCTGATTGGCACCCGGTTCCGGCTCGCCCGAGCCCGGCTTTCCGTTCTGAGGGGACGCACGGGCGAGGCGCTCCCGGACCTCGAGGCCGCCATCGCCGCCGCGCGCGACATCGGCGCACGCAAGGTGGAGGCCGATGCCGAGCGGTCCCTGTACCTAGCCTGGCAGGCCTGCGGGGAATGGGAGCGTGCACTGGCCGCATTCATCCGTCACGCCAAGCTGAAGGACGCCATGCGGGGCGAGCAGACCATGCGTCGTGTCCTGGGCCTTCATGAGGAACGGGCCAGGCGGGAGGCCCGCCACTTCGAGACCCTCTACCACCAGATCTCCAGCATCAGCGAGATCGGACAACGCATCACCTCCAGCCTGAACCTGGACACCGCCTTGGAGACACTGTACGGCGCCATCAACGGCCTCATGGACGCCCCGACGATCTTCATCGCCCTGGTGGACGAGGAACGGGCCTGTCTCGACTACCGTCTGGCCATCGTCCGGGGCCAGCGCCTGGAACCCTTCAGCCGCTCGCTTGCGGAGGAGACCTTTGGCTGCTGGTGCGTCAACCACCGCAGCGACGTGCTCATCGGTGACCTGGAATCCGAGTATCAGCGCTATGTGAGGTCGTTCGAGGACCTCCTGTTCGACGGCGTGGCCGAGAAGTCCCTGGTCTTCGTACCCCTCATGCTGGGGGAGAAGGTCGTGGGGACCCTCAGTGTGCAGAGCCATCTCCCCCACGCCTACGACAAGCGGAAGGTGGAGACCATCCGCGCCATCGGAGCCTACATCGCCATCGCCATCGAGAACTCCAAGCTCTTCCTCCAGATCCAGCGTCTGGCCACGCTTGACGAGCTCACGGGCCTCCTCAACCGCCGGCGCCTCACCGAAGCCGTGGAAGAGGCGCATTCCAAGGTCCGGCGATACAAGCACTCCGCCGGGATCATCATGATCGATGTGGACCACTTCAAGCGGATCAATGACCGGCATGGGCACGATGTCGGTGACCACGTGCTCCGGGCGATCTCCGAGGTCTTTGCGTCCCGGGTCCGGACCTGCGACTCCGTCGGGCGCTATGGGGGGGAGGAGTTCCTCGTCCTTCTGCCGGAAACGGGCCTGGAGGGAACCCTCACGCTGGCCGAACGACTGCGGGAAGCCATCGAACAGCTGGAGATCCCCCTCCCCGGCATCGAGCCCCTCCGTCTGACGGCCAGCTTCGGCGTCTCCACGCTCCATCCGGAGGACCCGTCCCACGAGACCGTCCTGAAGCGGGCGGACCGGGCCCTGTATCGTTCCAAGCATGAAGGGCGGAACCGTGTGTCGGTGGACGCCCTGGCCGCCCCATGATCCACCCGGCCTGGATCCGCCTGCTCGCCTGGTTCTGGCGCACCTGGACCGGCCGGGCGGTCCTCGCCACGATGGCCCTTGGCGCCGCGGCCGCCCTGTCGCTGCTGCCGGTGGTGATGCTCTCCCGGGAGTTCGACCGGCTGGAGCAGGCCACGATCCAGCGGAGCGCCAAGCGAGTGGATGAAGGGATCCAGAGCGAGCTCCGAACGCTGGGCGAGCTCTGTCGCGACTGGGCCATCTGGGATGACACCTACGCCTTCGTAGTCGATCGGAATCCTGCGTATGCGAAATCGAACCTGGACTGGACGAGCATGCTGGACAGCACCAAGGTGCACCTCTTCTACATCCTGGATCTCGACAGCCGGATCATCTGGGGGGGGTTCCATCCGCGGCGGGCCGAAACGGAGATCCGGCTCCCGGAGTTCACGCAGGAACGGATCGGCCACCTGGGCCTGGTCTCAGGCCCTCCCGATGAGCCCCAGTCCGGCGTGATCCTGACACCGGACGGCCCACTTCTCCTGGTCTCCTACCCCATCAAGACCAGTCGCAGCGAAGGTCCCATTCGTGGAAGGCTGGTGATGGGCCGCCTGCTGGACGACTACCGTCTGGCCGCACTGTCCCGGACCCTCGCGACCCCCTTCGACCTGCGGGACACCCTGCGCAACCCGCTGCCTCCGGACGAGCTGGCCGAATGGACCCGGCAAGGCTGGACCCTCCGGACCCGGATCCAGGGTGAAGCTCGCCTGGACATCCTGCTGGCGCTTCCGGACATGTTCGAAAAGCACCGGATGATCTTCACCATCCCTCTCGAACGCACGATCCACAAGCAGGGGCTGCGCGTGGGGCGCCTGGTGTTCTGGTCCCTCTTCCTCTCGATCCTGGCGGTATCCGGCGTGCTCCTGGCGGCCTTCCTGGAGCACTGGCGGTTCGCCCGGCGCCACCGGGCGCTCCTCGAGGAAGAGGTGGCCACCAGGACCGCCGAGCTCCAGGAATCCGAGCGCCGGTTCCGGGCCTTCGTGGACCACACTCAGGACCTGATGTTCTGGTGCCAGCGCCGTGAGGCCGAAGGTCCCTTCGTCGTGGAGGGGATCAACCCGGCGGCACTCCGGTTCTCGGGGCTCTCCCTGGCGGAGGCCCTCGGCCGGCGGGCGCACGAGCTCCTCGCCCCCAGCCTGGCCGAGCCCCTCCAGCGCCATGTGCACACCTGCGCGGAGCGAGCGGAGCCTCTGGTCACGGAGGACACGGTCGACCATCAAGGAGTCCGGAGGACCTTCCAGACGGCCTTCGTGCCGGTGCCGGACGAGACCGGACGCATCCAGCGGATCGCCGTGAGCTCCCGTGACATCACGTCATTCCGCGAGCGGGAGGAAACCCTCCTGTCCGCCCAGAAGCTGGAGAGCCTCGGCGTCCTGGCCGGCGGACTCGCCCACGACTTCAACAACCTCCTCACGGCCGCCCAGGGGAACCTGGACATCACCACCACCCTGCTCTCCGAGAATCCGCAGGAGGCCCTTCCCTATCTGGACAGCCTGCGCAGCGCGCTGGTCAAGGCCGCCAACCTCACGCGCCAGATGCTGGCGTACTCGGGACGGGGACGCTTCGTGCTGCGGATCCACGACCTGAACGTGGCCGTGCAGGAGATGACCGCCCTGCTGGAGATCTCCATCAGCAAGAAGGCCGTGCTCTCGCGGGAGCTGGCGCCGTCCCTGCCGCCCCTCGAGGCGGACGTGGCCCAGATCCAGCAGGTGATCATGAACCTCGTCACCAACGCCTCCGATGCGCTGCAGGACAGGACCGGCACCATCCGGCTGCGGACCTGGGCCCAGGAGATGAGCACCACGGACATCGCGGCCCTCCCGATCCAGTTCATGAAGCCGGGCCTCCATGTCGCCCTGGAAGTCTCGGACACGGGCATTGGAATGGCCCCGGACATCCGGGCCCGGATCTTCGAGCCCTTCTTCTCGACCAAAGGCGTCGGGCGCGGGCTGGGACTCTCCGCCATGGTGGGCATCCTTCGCAGTCATCACGGGGGCCTGGCCCTGGAAAGTACCCCAGGACAAGGCACCACCTTCCGCCTCTGGTTCCCCGCTTCCATGGAGGAAGTGAGCCCCCAGGACGCCGAGGCGCTCCCCATCCTGGAGGACACGGTACCCGGCGGCACGATCCTGCTGGTGGAGGACGACCCGCAGATCCGGCTGACCACCGGCCGGCTGCTCCGCGACATGGGCTGCGCGGTGCTCGAGGCCTGCGACGGACTGGAGGGCATCGAGGCCTACTTCCAGCACAAGAAGGAGGTCCGCCTGATTCTCCTGGACCTCACCATGCCCCGCATGGATGGACGGGAGTTCCTGGCGGAGCTGCGCACCCACGCGCCAAGGCTCCCGGTGATCGTCACGAGCGGCTACACCGACCTGGAGCTGCCGCCCGGGGATCCCGCTCTGTCCTTCCTGCAGAAGCCCTACCAGGCGACGGACCTGCGCAAGGCCTTCAGCCGCGCCTTGCGGCCGGAGCCGGTCCCGGACTGAGCGGCGACGACGGGAACGCGGCACTGCGGGAAGCACGTATCATCGCTGGAGCAAGGCTCGACGGAGTGCGCATGGATCAGACCAAGACGATCTGGAACGCCATGGCGGAGGACTACGAGGATTTCACCGCCCGACCAGATTCCTACAGCGAAGCCATCGAAGTCCCTTGCGTGAAGGCTCTCCTTCCGCCCCTGGAGGGTGCTCGCGCGCTCGATCTGGGCTGCGGCACCGGGCGCTTCACGTTCCTGATGGCGGACCTGGGGGCCGGCGAGGTCCTCGGCCTGGACCTCTCGGAGCGCATGCTGGCCCTCGCCGAGGCCAAGCGTCCGGTCGGCTCGACCGTTCGATTCAGGCATGGATCCATCCTGGATCTGGAGGGCCTGACACCTGAAAGCTTCGACGTCGTGTTCTCCTCCACCACCCTCCACTACGTGGATGAGCTCCGGTCGGCCCTGTCCGGCCTCGCCCGCGTACTGAAACCTGGGGGTCGAGCGGTGCTTTCGGTCATGCATCCCATCTACACCGCCTCCTACCCCCTCGACCCCGACGCGGAATGGACGCTCCGCTACCTGGACCGCAGCCGGCGGCGCTACCTCCAGCCCTGGACGCGCTTCGGAGACAGCACCGAGAAGGTGGTCTGCGAGAGCGCCCACCATACCCTGGGAGACTACGTGACCTCGATCCTCGAGGCCGGCCTGCGGCTCACGGCGCTCCGGGAACCGGAACCACCGGAGTCCTGGCGTGAAGCCCAGCTCTACCGCTGGGGTGCCACCCGGAATGAACCGCTCTACGCCGTATTCGCCTGCGAAAAACCCCGGGAGACCGAAACGCCGGCCTCACCGGAACGGGATCGCTGACACAGGACGGCATCCGCAGAGAAACGGGGGAGGCCAAGCCATGAGATGTCGATGGGGCTGCGCGTTGTTGCTGGTGACGACCCTGCTCCGGGCCGGGGAGCCCACGCCGCCGGCGCCGAAGGAGGTGATCCGCCTCCTGCTGGCCTCCCATCGGGTGAGGCTCGATGTGCATTCCACCTGTCGCGGCGTGGGCAGCGAGCTCAAGGACCGGGACCTTGGCGACTACCTGGCCGGTCTCCTGGCGGAATACACCCAGGGCGAAGGACAGAACCGCATCGAGGTCCTCTCGGAGTCCTCGGAGCGCCCCGATGCCTGGCGCTGCACGGTCAACATCACACGTAGGAACGGCGAGGAGGTGTGGTCCTGGGGCGTCTCGTTCCTGGTGCGGAAACGCGACGGGAAGGCCATCCCGGGTTCCTACCGGTGCATGGGGGCAGGATGAGATAAGGGGGCCTCGCGGCCCCCTTATCTCATCCGCACACAATCATGGCTACTTGATGATCCCCAGTCCCAGACGCCGGTCCAGCTCGGTGAGCACGACCTTGGCGCTGTAGGGGATGTTGGTGCCGGGGCCAAAGATGGCTGCGGCGCCGGCCTGGCGGAGCTGCTCGTAGTCCTGGGCGGGAATCACGCCGCCGGCGACGACCATGATGTCCTCGCGGCCCAGCTTCTTCAGCTCGCCCACGAGGGTCGG
>CAYZND010000128.1:0-9163 GCA_964479495.1 uncultured Mesoterricola sp. | reverse complement strand
CCCTGGAGCCGCTTGAAGGCCTGGACCTCGACCGGGTCCCGGTCCGGCAGGACCGGAATCCGGGTCTCGAAGGCGTCGGCGGCGCCGTCGGCGTTGCGCTTGACGGCCAGCTTCACCACCAGCTCCGTGGGCGCGCCCTCCACCTTCATGGGGAAGTACAGCCGCTCGGGCTTGTCCTTGGCCCACTGGAGGGTCCTGGACAGCTCCCCGGCGACCTTGGCCCCCTGGACCTGGATCTGGGTGCGGCCCGGACCGCCTTCGCCCTCCACGACCCGTCCGATTCCTCCCGCGCTGAAGGCATCGCCCAGCCGCGCGAAGCGGGGGAGGGCCGGCTGGACGATGACGGGCAATCGCACCGCAACGGTCGATTGGTACGAACCGAAGCGGTCGGGTCCGCTGCAGGCCACGGCCTTGACCTTGAACACGGTCAAGTCGTCGGAGAGCTCGAAGGAGACTTCGGCCTCGCCGGTCGGGTCCACGAGGATCCGTGGATTGTAGTACGGCACGGTCTTGAAGCGCTTGCGGATGGTCACCTTGCCGAAGAGGTCCGAGCCTTCCTCCTCTGAGCCGTCGCCGCCGGGGTTCTCATCGGTGACGATCTCGCCGATCACCCGGTTGCGCGTGTCGCGGATGGAGATCCGGCTCTTCACGTCCCGGATGAACGAGGGCAGGGGATCCAGCCGCTTCTCCTTGCCGAGGGAGAGCACGGCCATGTCCACCAGGGCCAAGGTGACTTCGCCCGGGATGGGCTTGCCCACGTTGTCCCGCAGGTGGATCTTCACCGTGATGCGCTGTCCGGGCAGGGCCCGCTGGGGGTGGTCCAGCTTGAGCTGGAGCTTGTTCCCTTCGGGATTCACCTTGAGCCACTGGGTGGCCGCCATGGTGGTGGGCTTGCCCAGGTCCAGGGTGCCCTCCGTGCGGACGCCCGGCAGGCGACCGCGCATGAGCACGAAGTGGATGGGGATCCGAGGGTTGTATTCGTTGCGGATCAGCAGCGGGAAGACGGCCTTCCCCCCCTGGATCTCGAAGGCGTGGTACGTGTTGCCGTCGGGACCTTCCACCACCGCCAGGGCCTGGGCCTGCTGGAAGGGGCTCTTGACGAGGATCTGGGCGGTCTCGCCGGGCAGGTATTCCTTCTTGTCCGAAGCGGTCTCGAAGACGTTCTGTTGGGGTTTCTTCCAGGAGAGGGGCTCGTCACCCGCCACGTAGAGGTCCACCAGCACCAGCTGGAGACGCCCGAGGGCATCCCGGGAGGACGCCTCCACCACGTAGATGCCCCCTTCGGCCACGGGCAGCTCCGCGGCGACCGGCTCGTCGCCGGTGACGAGCTTGGTCTCCGTGACCGGCTCCTCCACCACATCCGTGACGTACTTGGCCTTGCCCTGGGCGAAGTCGGTCTCCTTGAGGTAGGAGTGCCACTGGCGCTTGAGCAGCCTCAGGGTCACCTCCTGCCCCTTGATCAGCTTGTTCTCGCCGTCGAGGGCCAGCAGGGAGGGCCGGATGACCTTCTCGCCCTTGATGAAGCGCTCCACCTTCAGGCCCAGCAGGAACGGCGGCAGGGCCTTGACCTCCTTCACCGCCGTGACGGTCTGGTCGTCGGCTCCCGTGACCGTGACTTCGAAGACGTACTTCCGGGGTCTTCCGTCGATCTCGAGGGCCGGATTCACCGTGAGCGTCGAAGCCCCGCTCCCATCGGTCTTGTCGGCCTTCTCGATGGCGGCCGGGGGCTGGAACCGCCCGCCCCGGCTGAACCGCTCGTCGGAGGAGAAGAGCCAGCCCTCCCGCTGCTCGGGGACATGGACATAGGGGAACTGGGTGACACGCCAGCGCGCTTCCTGGCCCACCACCTTCCCGCCTGCGAAGTAGCTGGAGACGGCGGAAACGGTGAAGGCCTTGTCCATGGGCACCCAGTCGGGGCCATGGAGCTTCACTTCGAAGCGGGGGATCTTGTAGGCCTCCATCTTCCAGTCCACGGAACCGAACGTCTCCTGGGTGTCCACATCGCGCAAGGTGGCCCGGTATTCCCCGGTGGGCAGGTCCTTGTCCTCGAAGGTGAGGGCGAAGCTGCCCTGGGGCGTGATCTGCACGGGGTAGGTCCGCTCCGTTTCCGAGGGATCCGTGATCACGACTTCGTAGGTGCCCTCGGGAGCGAACAGGAGCCGGCCCTTCTCCCGCACCCGGAGGTAGCCCTTCAGGTAGACGGGCTCCTCGGGCCGGTAGACCGGTCGTTCGGTGAGCAGGTGCGCCAAGGTCACCCCCTCGTCCTCGCCTGTGTGGGGGTCCGACTTCAGCCAGTCGAGCCAGGTCCCACCCTCGGGACCGAACCAGTGGTTGTCGGAGAAGGCGAAGGGAGGATCCGAGGGCTGCAGGATGAGGACATCCTTGCCGCTCTGGACCACGATCCGGTGAAACTCGGCCTCGAGCTTGGCCCGGTGCTCGTACCGGAAGCGGCCGCTGGCATCGGTGACGCCCGAGATGAGGGGCACCCAGACGGCCTGGTCCACGGCTTTCCTGAGGGTTCCCTCCAGCCTGACCGTGGCGCCCGCCACGGGCTTTCCGGTCTTGAGGGAGGTGACCGCAAAGACCACCGCCCGGCTCTCCTCCACCGTGGTCAGGCAGAGGTCCGTGACCTGGATCCGCACATAGTCCCGGGTGGTCGCTTCGTTGAGCCGGCGAATGCCCAGGAGGTACGTGCCGGGCTGGTCCGGCCCGGCGATGTGCGCCAGGGCCTCCTTCAGCGGCAGGCCGAAGCGGGTGGCGCCTCCTCCGGCCCTCAGCGGCACGGGAACGATGCGCGAGACCTGGGGGGATCCCAGGAGCCGCAAGCGCTGCCCAAGCTGACCGGCCTCGATGTAGCCCTGGAGCTTCTCCCCTGTGGGGGGCTCCTCGCCAGGTCCCGGGGGACGCAGGCTCTCATCGAGGTTGAGCGGCGCCTTTGGAAAGGGCCAGAAGCTGCGGTCGGTGGCGCCGATCTTGTAGATGCGCAGATCCACCGCGCCGTCGCCCCGGCCGGTGAGCGGAAACATCTGGGGTCCGAAGCGCTCCAGGAGGCCTTCACTCTGGGCCCACTGCAGGTAGGAGGACTGGCGAGGGAAGGAGAAGTGGAATTCCGAGGCCCCTTCCATCTGCAGGATCCGACCCGCCGCATCCCGCACCGGCGCGGGCCGTACCTGGGCCCGGTAGAGGGTCTCCCGCTCGATCTTGCCAGTGATGAAGAGGAAGTTGCCCGATTGGGTGAAGGAGAGATCGGCGATGGCGGGACTGAAGCGCACCAGCGCCTTGACCGCGGAGAGGCTCAAGGGGGCAGGTTCCGCGGAGAACTGCACGGCGATCCGGGGCGGCTCGGACGCACAGTCCAGGGGCTGATCGGCACTGAAGCTGGAGCCCGCCAGGGACAGCGGGAGCAGGTTCGACGACGCGGGGGCAGTGGGCTGGATCATGGGTGGAGGCGGCGGAGGCTCGGAGCCGCCCTCCTCACTTTCGCCTTCGTATCCGTCTTCCCCTTCGCCCTCACCATACTCAGGCTCCTGCCGGGGCTCGTAGTTCTCCTGGGTGGACAGACTGGCGGCGCACCCCACGGCTACCACGCGGAAGGGAATCCGGGTCGCAAAGGTGTAGCTCAGGTAGGCCTCGGGGATCTTGTCATCCAGGGAGAGCCGGAGCTTGAGCAGGATCCGGTGTCCACCCTTCACGGACTGCTTCAGCCGGATGGCATAGGAAGCCGGGTCGTTGATCGAGTGACGCTCCAGCGCCTTGATGGCGAAGTCGTCCGCCGCCAGCCGCCGGCTGCCCTTCGCGCCGATGCCCGGCAGGGGCCGGACCTCGAAGGTGGTCATCCGGGCCAGCTTCTCCCTGGGCAGGGGCTCAGGAAAGGTCAGGATGACCTCCTCGAAGACCTCCAGCCCGGTGGCGCCATCCGCCGGAACCGACTGCTTGGGGCGGACCATGAGGGTGTTCAAGGTGCGTGTGACACCGCCCGCGGTGATCTTGAACGACTCCAGGGCGGGCCAGGGGACGGCTGGGTTGAAGATCAAGGTCCGCGCATCGAGCCAACGGTAGGCGCCGGGCGCCTCGGGCTCCATGCGGACGATCCGCTCGGGCCGGTCCTCGGGGCCGCCGGCCTTGGGCCCCTGGTCGCTGGGAAAGAAGAGGGTGACGGGATCGAAGCTGCGCAGGAAGCTCTCCGGAAGGATCACCACTCCCTTCCCGGCCCCCGCGGGCGCCTGGCCCTGGAGCGGGGTCGACAGGCAGAGGGCCAGGAAGAGTGCCAAGGAAAGGGAGGAGAGCTGGGAAAGGAGACGAACGGGGTGACGGTGCATACCATCCTCTGGGGCTACGGATTGAGGCCAAGACCGCTCAGGAACTCACGCAGCACCTCTTCGGGAGGGCCGCTGCCGGGAGGCTCCAGCCCCACGACCACGGGGGTGTACTTCACCGGCTCAAGACCGGGAGGCAGGCTGACCCGGAGGAGATAGGTCCCCGGCACGAGCTCGACGAACTGCTGGCTGCCCGTTCCGAGCTCGGTGCCATCGGAGCGCAGCAGCTGGCAGTTCAGCACCTCCTGGCCGGTCTTCAGGCCGAGGCCGTACTGGCCCTTCACCTTGGCGGGGAAGGCGAAGAGCTGGTCCTCCCCGTCGCGGATCATCCGCTCGGGGCCGAAGGTCTTTTCGATGGAGGTCACGTCGGTGAGGGAGAACTCCGCGTTGCCGCGCAGCGTCTCCCCCCGAAGGGCCCGGAGCCGCAGCCGGTAGGTGCCGGGTTTCAGGAAGGCACTCAGCGTGGTGTCCGGATGCCCCTCACGCACCAGATCGAAGGAAGGCTTGTCCGTATCCTCGCTCAGGCGCACAACGGCTGGACATCCCGCCCGGAACCGGAAGGCGGAAGGGGTCGAGACCGTGAAGGTGCAGTCCCGCAGGGTGCCGCCCAGTGCCTCGAGGCTGTTCGGTTTCAGGGGAAGGGCTGGAGCGACCGGTGTCAGACCCCAGCGCCCTTCCGATTCCCTGTCGCGCCGCGAGAGCCAGGCCTTCACGAGGCCCGGCCCATAGGTGATGGTGACCGCGCCGCCGCTCCGGAGGTCGAACGCGGTGCCCCTGCGCAGCATTCCTCGATCGTCCATCCACGCGCCATCGACTCGGCTGCCGCTGATCCGGAGGATCCGCTCCTCCGGGCTGGAGCCCACTTCGAGCCGAAGGGTGCCCCCCTGAGGGAAGACCTGCTCGTAGGGCGCTTCCGTCCCAAGAAGAAGGGCCTCGGGCTGCCCCGTTCGTGCCATCACGCCCAGCTCATAGGAAGCGGGCTGGCCCGCGAGGCTCACCAGGATCAGCCGGGAAACCTGGGTGGCGAAGGAGGTCCGGGTCGGGTCCCCCTTGGCAAAGGCCACGGCTTCCACCTTCTCCCCCTCCGAGAGGTAGGCCACGAGACCATCCTCCAGGACCAGATCCACCTGTTTGGTTCCGGAGGGCAGTGACCACTGCCGTCCGGAACGCGCGGGAAGAATGCCCTGTCGGGTGCCGAAGGCCAGAACCTCTGGTACCGGCAGCGCCGGAACCTCCTGACGGGTGATGCTGAACTCGGACACGGGGACCTCCTCCGAGGGGTCCCAGAGCAGCACGCGCCCCTGGATCCCCGCGGGGATCACCGTCAGGGCATCGTCCCCGTTCATGGCGTAGGCGCTGGAGCGGTAGGGGCGCTCGCCACCGGGGGGAAGGGCGAGACACGCCGCTCGACCCGAGAGGGCCCGGGCCTGGATCACCACCGGTCCTCCGGTGGAGGCTTCCACGTCCAGCTCCTGACGCCCTCCCCGGGGCAGGCGGACCCGCCACCCGGAAGCGTCCCCCAGATACAGGCGGGTGAGCCGTCCCGAGGCCTTGCCTTCCCAATGGACCAGGGACTCCCCGGCCGGAAGGGCCGCCAGTCCATTCTCGGCGGGCACCAGGGCCTGATCCGGGAAGGAGGCATGGGTAAACCCCTTCGCGGGGTCCGGGATGAAGGTGCCTCCCTGGGAAAGCTGGAGCCGCGCGAAGGGACCCGCGCCCGCGAGTCGCTCGATGGGCACCAGCGGCGCAGGCGTTCCGGCGATGCGCACGTGCGCCGTCTCGCTCTGGTGGTCGGCCGACCACAGGCGCAACCGGTAGGTGCTGCCCTTGCGCAGCGGAAGGTCGAAGGCGATGTCCTTCCCGGTCCGGGTCACCACGGGTACCCCGCCATCCCGTTCGAGGATGCAGCCGTACAGGGACGCGCCTGAGACCTGGATGCTCAGCACGTCCGCGTTGGGTGGAAGCACGAGGGGGAAGAGGGTGATGGCCCCACCCAGGTCCACCGAGCGTTCGCCCTCGGGAAGCGGTTCCTTTTCCACCTCGGGAGGCGCCGACATGCCCACCGTGGTCTTCCCGGGCTTGCCCCCGACGGGCTCCACCTTCAGCAGGTAGTGGCCAGCGGGCAGGCGCCGGGCCATGCGGAAGTTCCAGTCCAGGTAGGCATCATCGCTGGCATCCACCGGTTCGCCCTCCTGGAGGAGCTGGGCACGCACATCGAGCTGGCCGTGGGAGAACAGCTCCACGACGGACTCCTTCGCAAGGCGCACCTCCACGGTGCCCGGGACCGGGATCTCACGCCGCAGGCCGGGCCCCAGCTGCTCGGTGCCCACCACGAGGGAATAGTCCACCAGGTCATTGATGCGGCTGCACTCCACCTCCACCAGGTAGTCCCCGGCCGCAAGCGTTCCCGTCCAGCCCTTGGCGGGCGGCACGGGAAGGGGCGGTTCCGCCGATCCCACCTTCCGGATGAAGGCCTGCATCTGCTCGTTCCCGAGCTTCACCTCGATCTTGAGGTCGGCGGGCACCGTCACGCGGTAGAGGTCCCGTGCACGTCCCGTCCCCTCCCGCCAGCGGTTCTCGAGCTTCTCGTTGAGGGCGAGGGCATGGGGCCCTTTCCCTTCCACCTTCCGCTGATCGGGCACGCGCGAGATCGTCGTCAGGCGCTGGGTGTCCACGTCCAGGGGGAGGCTCATGAACCGGTAGCTGCCTGGCCGGAGTTTCTGGACCAGGTCCGAGGGCGTGTTGGGCGCGAGGATGGGCCATCCTTCCCCATCCTCCAGGCGGCAGGGGAAGAAGCGGTTCTGCCCCAGGGTCCGGAGGGCATACCGGCCCGCTTCCGCGAGTTTGAAGGGATAGACGATGCCCTGATGGGCCGGCACGTCGGCCTTGACCTCGCGGTCCAGGGCGAGCGGTGTCCCCGTCGTGACCTCGGTGCGCTTCACCTTCACGCCCAGGTGCCCGGCGGAGGCGTCCATGGTCTGGGCCGTGAGGAGGTAGGTGCCTTCCTTGAGGTACTGGGAGAGCAGGGCGTTCCGGCCGATCCCGTTGGCCTCCGCGGCGAAGAGCTTGGTGCGCACGGCGCTCCGAAGCGTCAGCGACGTTTTGAGGAGTCCGGTGGTCTCGATGCGGTAGAGTCCCGGCGAGGCCACGGAGAGCAGGGCAGTCCGCTGTTCGCGGACCCCCAGGTCCAGGAAGACGGGGGTCTGCTCGGCCAGCACCGGCAGCTTGAGATCGAGGGCCTTCTTGTCCGCCTCCCCAAGGAACCGGGGTGGCGCGTCGGCCAGCTGCGCTGGCGGGACTCCCTGGAGTGTGAACTGCAAGGTCTTCGGGCCCTCGTTGCGGATCCAGACGTAGTGCGTCCCGGCTCCGATGGGCATCCCTTCCGTCCACGGTTTCCCGTCGACAAAACATGCGAAGGCCGCCCCGGCCCGCGTGAAGATCTTCAGCCGGCTTTCACCCTTGGTGGTCACGACCAGGGACTCCTCCTTCCCGGGCTGCAGGGTGAGGGGAATGGGAGCTTCGAAGGCAAGGGGGAGGGGCTGGAGGGCCACGCCATGATCCACGCTGCCCTGCCGATTCAGGTAGAGGGTGTAGGCATGGTCGGGATTCAGCAGCACCTTCGGGAGTGTGCAGCTGCCCTTGGCCGGTGTCGGGGGAGCCGGATCCGTCCCGAGCACCCAGTCCTTGAGGCGTGCGAAGAATCCTTTCTGCTGCACGGCGACCTTGAGGATGCCCTTGGTCTTGGGGTTGATGGTGAGCACCCAGTAGCCACGGTCCAGGGAGAAGACGGCGCCGCTCTCCTCGAAGGCGGGCGTCTTGTAGTCCGCGGGAGGGCTGACGAAGAAGGGCTCGAAGCGGAACTGGGCCCCGGTTCCCGAGGAGCGGACCTGGTAGTCGCCCGGCTCGTCGACGAAGAAGAAGACCGTGTTCTCCTCCAGCAGGTTGAAGCGGCGGGCCCACCCCTTCTCGCCGCCGATATGGATCACATCCTCCGCATGGGCCGTCGTGTGGACGCCGCTCTGCTGGGAGGAGACCAGGATGCACGTGGCGTCGATGACGTCGTCCGCGTACCCGGAGTGCAGCGTGGAGATCCGGTAGTCCTGGGGCGTGGGCGTGCGGAAGGTGTATGTGTCCTGCTCGTTGAAGCACTGGAAGACGTAGCTGTCGCCGGGCGAGCCCACCACCGTGACCAGGGCGTAGGCCTTGGAGGACGTGTGCCGCACCTTGCACTCGGGATCCGCGGACTTCTTGTCGATGAGGGCGCTGGCTTCAGGCGTCCCCGGCATGTCGCCCGGGGCGAAGGAACTCACCTCGAGTCGGATGGCCCGTCGCTCGGCGAGCTGGAGGACGAACGCGTTGGCTTCCTGGGGAACGAGGTAGCGGTTGAAGCCCGAGGGGGGCAGGGTGCCTTCCACGCGGCAGTTGACGGGCAGTTCGGGAAGGCCGAAGCGCAGCGAGAAGGGGTGTTCCTCGGTTTCCTTGGCCCAGCGGAGCGCCGCGCCTCCGTAGGCCGTCGCCAGGTAGTAGCCGGGACCGAGATCGGCCACCAGGAGGCAGGCACGCTGAGGCTGGCCCTTGATGGGCTCGATCTCCCGGACCCTGGGCACGGCGTCCATCAGCCAGGTGCCCTCCTTCCAGAGCCGCAGGTCTGCGAGGTTCCTCCCCTGGGCCTCGAGGTAGACCATGCGCCGCTCCGGTACGTGGACCCACCAGGAGCGCTGCTGGAAGTCCTCCAGGGGCATCCGGACGGCCTTTTGCTCCACCAACACCGGCGGTTCCGGGAGGTGCTGCTCCCGGCTGGGGCGCACCTCCAGCGTCGTCTCTCCCAACCCCTTCTCCGGCGAGTC
>CAYZND010000127.1:0-9176 GCA_964479495.1 uncultured Mesoterricola sp. | reverse complement strand
GGGCTACCTGATCCCCGCCATCGCCTCGGGGCGGCACCCCGTGCTGGTCTCCACCCGCACCAAGCAGCTCCAGCGGCAGCTCCTGGAGGATGACCTGCCGCGGGCCCGGGGCATCCTGGGCCGCGAGGTCCATGCGGTCCTGGCCAAGGGACGGGCCAACTACCTGTGCAGGACGGCCTGGGAAGCACTGGAGGCCCATCCGCCGGCGGAACTGACCCTGGCGGATCATGGCTTGTGGCTGGCGTTGCCTCGCTGGGCCAAGGAGACCCAGACGGGGGACCGGGAGGAGCTGGGCCGCCACGGGGAAGGCGAAAGCGAGCTCTGGGACCGACTGAACGCGCGGGCTGAGCGCTGCACGGGCCGGCAGTGCCCGCGCTTCGAGGACTGCTTCCTGACGCAGCTCCGCCAGGAGATCACCAAGGCGGACCTGGTCATCGTGAACCACGCCCTGCTGCTGGCGGACCGGGTGCTGCGGGAGTCCGCCTTCGGCCAGGTGCTGCCCGACGCCCCGGTGTTGATTCTCGACGAGGCCCACGAGATCGAGGAGCAGCTCACGGAGAGCTGCTCGGAGGCCTGGTCCAACCGGGCCATGACGCTGCTCTTCCGGGACCTCTCCGACGAAGCGGGCAAGGAACCGGAGGGCGCGGCCCTGGAGGCCATGCTGATCCCCTGGGAGGAGGCCTGGACCACGCTGCTGTCGCTGGTTCCCTTGGACAGCGCCACCTTCGGCTTCGAGGACGAGCGGGTGAGCCTGCGCGAGCTGGCGAATGCCGTGGGCGCCTGGGTGGACGCGGGCCAGGCGGCCTGGAAGGAGACCCGGCGTCTGGCGGCGCGGCGCACGGAGGGCAATCCCGAGGATCTCGCCTGGCGCCGCCTCGCCGAGCGTATCGGCCTCGCCTTCTCGCGCATGGAGCAGATCTTTGCCCAGCCGGAGGGCTGGGTGTCCACCATCACGCGGGAAGGCCCCCACACCGTGCAGTTCAAGGCCAACCCGGTGGACGTGCGGCCCTTCTTCCACCAGCACCTGCGGCGGGGCTTCGAGACCGTGATCCTCACCTCGGCGACCCTCCGGGACGGCCGGGGCTTCAATGGCCTGCGGCTGCGCCTGGGGCTTTCCGAAGAGGAGGCCGTGCGCTCCACCCACGTGGAGAGTCCCTTCGATTTCGGGAACCAGGGCCTCATCTTCATCCCGCCGGATCTTCCGGAGCGCAAGCCCGGCCGCAACGGCGTGGGTGAGCCCGCCTGGGTGGAGACCAGCCTGGAGGCCATGGAGCGCCTCCTGAGGGCCTCCCGGGGCCGGGCCCTCATCCTCTTCACCAGCCGCAAGATGCTGGCGGCCTTTCGGCCGAGGCTCGAGGCGGCCCTGCCCGACCTGACGTTCTTCGTGCAGGGGGAGCACCTCACGCGCCATGTGATGCTCGAACGCTTCCGGAAGACGCCCAACGCCGCCCTGCTGGGTCTCGCCAGCTTCTGGCAGGGCGTGGATCTGCCCGGGGACGCCCTCACCCTCGTCATCGTCACCGCGCTGCCCTTCGCCCCTCCGGACGATCCCGTGCTGCAGGCCCGGGTCCGCGAGGCCGATGCCAAGCAGCAGGGCCTCGGCTTCATCGGCATCCAAGTCCCCCAGATGACCCTCAAGCTCAAGCAGGGCATCGGCCGGCTCATCCGCACCCGCACGGACAAGGGCGTGGTCTGCATTCTGGATCCCCGGCTGATGCTTCCCCATGAGGACCGGAACGGCAAGCGCTACGCCGCCCAGGTGCGGGCCGCACTGCCGCCCTTTCCCATCAGCCGGGACTGGGGGGAAGTGGAGGGTTTCCTTTCCGGGCTGTAGGTTTGGGCGCGCCTACTGGGTGTAGTGGGCGATGATCCGGGAGTAGGTGCCATCCTTCTGGATGGCTGCCAGGCCCTTGTTGAAGGCCGCCGCCAGCTCGTGGGCACGGCGTTTCCTCGAGAAGCCCACATGGAGGCCCGGCTCGTTCACCTTCACTTCGAGTACCCGAACCTGGCCCAGCAGGTTCAGTGTCTTCAGTTTGGCCAGCCCCAGGTGCTCCCTTCGATGAAGGCATCGATGCGCTTGCTGAGGAGCTTCTGGATGTTCTGATCGACGTTGGATACGGGTTCGGTCTTGCCGAGGACGCCGCTCTTCACCGCACGGTCGAAGCGCTCGCCATAGCTGTAGCCCCTCACCGTGCCGATGGTGTAAGCCCCCATCCCCTGCAGGTGGCCGTTGAAGGTGATCTTGGCCTCGCTCAGGACGAAGAAGGACTGAGTATCCGAAGCGAACCTTCTGGAAAAGACGAAGGCCTTCTCCCGTTCCGAGGTCTTGTAGAGGCAGAAGATCCCATCGACTGATCCTCCCTGGGCCATGGCCAGCGCGCGAGCCCAGGGGAACTGCTTAAAGATCACACCGTACCCCGCCCGCTTGAAGGACTCCCGGATGATGTCAGAGGCGATGCCGACGATCTCGCCCTTTTCCTCGTAGTTGTAGGGCGGGCTCTCCTCGCAGACGAGGGTCGCGGTTTTTACCTGAGGGAGGGATGGCGTCGGTTGCGCGGCTGCCGTAATCCGGCCCGTGGTCAGGACCAGAGGAAGCAGGAAGGCGGAGCAGGGGAGCATCTTCATGGGGTCAGAGGGGATGGGCGCCAGGGTCGAGTCAGAGAGCCAGGATGGTGGACAGAGATCATACGCACGAACCACTGGACCTGCTGATACCTCCTGATACCTCCTGATCGGTTGTTCTGAGGATGAGCATGAGGAACCCCCGGAGGACTCACCGGAAGCCCACGTGATGAACGCGTGTGGGTCGGGGTCCCCTCGGTCAGCGTCCTTGCTGGATCTCCTTGGCGATGAGTTCGACCCATCCGGCTTCGAGCAGCGCCGCGACCCATCGCCGCCATTCGAACCAACCAAGCGGGTGCCCCGCCTCGTGAGCCACGTTCAGTGGCTCACTGCGCGACCCGCTATCCATCGTTCGCGTTCCGACAATCACCTTCCCTGCTGGATCTCCTTGGCGATGACCAGCCGCTGGATCTGGTTCGTTCCCTCATAGATCTGCATGAGCTTGGCGTCGCGGAAGAACTTCTCGGCGAGGGAGTCGCGGGAGTAGCCGTGGCCGCCGAGGATCTGGACGGCTTGGAGGGCGGCCTCCATGGCGGTGTCGGTGGCAAAGGCCTTGGCCATGGCGCTCTGCTTGGAGTTCCGCATCCCCTGGTCCGTCATCCAGGCCGCCTGCCAGGTGAGGAGTCGGGAGGCTTCGATGTGGGTGGCGAGGTCGGTCAGGACGAAGCTCACGGCCTGGTTGGCGAAGATGGGCTGGCCGAACTGGACGCGCGTCTTCGCGTGCTCCAGGGCCAGTTCGTAAGCGGCGCGGGCCAAGCCCACGCCGCCGGCGGCCACCACGGCCCGGGTCTGGTCCAGGGTCTTCATGGCGATGCCGAAGCCTGCGCCTTCGGCACCGAGGAGATTCGCCGATGGAACCTCGGCGTCCTCGAAGTGGAGGAGCACTTGGTTGGAGGCCCGGTGGCCCACCTTGTCCATGGCCTTCCCGATGCGGAGGCCCGGTGTGTCACGCGCCAACACGAAGGTGCTCAGCCCCCGGGCGCCTTTCCCAGGGTCGGTCTTGGCGAAGACCGTGTAGTAGTCGGCATACGCCCCGCCGGTGACGTAGCACTTGGTGCCGTTCAGGAGGTAGACATCCCCCCGGCGGACTGCGGTGCAGGTGACCGCCCCCGCATCGCTTCCGGCCTCGGGTTCCGACAGGGCGAAGGCCGCCACCCTGGGCGCTTCGAGCAGCCGAGTCAGCCAGCGCTTCCTCTGCTCCGGGCTGCCCGCGATGTGCAGGGGGGCCGTGGCCAGGGTGTTGGCGGAGATGGTCGTGTACATCCCGGCACAGCCCCAGGCGATCTCCTCGTTGACCACCACTTCGTCCATCTGGCTGTGGCCCGGTCCTCCGAGTTCCTTGGGCACGGCCGCCTGCAGGAAGCCTTGCTCCCAGGCCTGGCGAACGACGGCTTCCGGCCACTCCCCCGTGGTGTCGTGATGGCGCGACACGGGGCGGATCACGGTCTCGGCGAAAGCGTGAGCCCGCTCCTGGAGCGTCAACTGGTCGGGGGAGAGGGTCAAATCCAGCATGGTCAATCCGAAAGGAGGGGACATGCCAGTCTATCCGGGCCCTGGCCTGTGCTGATCAGCACTTCCCCAGGCGGCAAGGGCACAAACGCCTTGTTCTGGTGGGAACCGGATAGAATTTCAAGGCTCTGTCAAAGCGCCACAAGGAGAGGGTCATGACCATTCAGCTGAAGGATCTCGGGAAGGCCGTCATCGAGACGGAATACGCCGTCCGCGGCCCCATTGTGGCCCGGGCCGCCGAGCTCGAGAAGCAGGGCAAGGAGATCATCTACTGCAACATTGGGAACCCCCAGTCCCTCGGCCAGAAGCCCATCACCTTCCAGCGGCAGCTCCTCGCCCTCTGCGAGTACCCCGCCCTCATGGACCTGGCCCCGGGCATCTTCCCGGTGGACGTCATCGAGACCGCCAAGGCCATCCTGAAGGGCTCCCGCCACGGTCTGGGCGCCTACAGCGAAAGCCGCGGGGTCCGCTACATCCGCGAGGCCGTGGCCGAGTTCATCCTCGAGCGGGACCACATGGGCGTGGACCCCGATGCCATCTTCCTCACGGACGGAGCCAGCAAGGGCGTACAGGCCATCCTGCGCCTTGTCATCGCCGATGCCAACGACGGCATCATGATCCCCATCCCCCAGTACCCGCTCTACAGCGCCACCCTCACCCTCTACGAGGGCAAGATGGTGCCCTACTTCCTGGACGAGCAGAACAACTGGAAGCTCAACCACGACATGCTCGAGGACTCCATCGCGAAGGCCCAGGCCCAGGGCATCAAGGTGAAGGCCATCTGCGTCATCAACCCCGGCAACCCCACGGGCGCCGTGCTGGACGAGAAGAACATCGAGATGATCCTCGACTTCGCCCAGAAGCACGGACTCTCCGTCCTGGCGGACGAGGTCTACCAGGAGAACATCTACCTCCCCGGCGACAAGTTCGTGTCCTTCGCCAAGGTGCTCCACCGCAAGGGCTTCAAGGATGTCTCCCTCTTCAGCTTCCACTCCTGCTCCAAGGGCTACCTGGGCGAGTGCGGCGTGCGCGGCGGCTACTTCGAGTACCGCAACGTGCCCGACGATGTGGCCGCCCAGATCCTGAAGCTGCAGTCCGTGAGCCTCTGCTCGAACCTGGCGGGGCAGGTGGCCACCTACGCCATGGTGCGCCCCCCCAAGCCGGGCACGCCCTCCCACGAGCTCTACCACAAGGAGAAGACGGCCATCCTGGACGAGATGAAGAAGCGCGCCATCATCCTGGCCGAGGGTCTGAACAAGATCGAGGGTGTCCAGTGCAACGTCATCGCCGGCGCCATGTATGCCTTCCCCAGCATCCAGCTTCCGGCAGGGAAGACGGACTTCGAGTACTGCATGGCCCTGCTGGAAGAGACCGGCATCTGCGTGGTGCCGGGCTCCGGCTTCGGCCAGGCGGAAGGCACCTTCCACTTCCGCACCACCATTCTGCCCCCCACCGAGAAGATCCAGAAGGTGGTGGAGCTCTTCGGGAACTTCCACCGCAAGTACACGGAAGCCTGCGCCGCCTGCAAGTAGCGCGCTCCAGACAGCAAAGGACCGGTGTCCGCGCCGGTCCTTTGCCGTCCTAGGCCTGCCCTGCGTAGCGGCGGAGGACCCGCTCCATTCCAGGGAATCCGGTCTGCTTCATGTCCCGGGCGTAGGGTTCGAGGTCGAAGGGAACCTGGCGGAAGCGCATGTCGCGTCGGGCATCGAGGTCCAGGATCCCATAGGAAGCGTGGTGCCCGCCCTCGGTGGGGTCGAGACCGAGCCGAAGTTGAGGAAGCGCACCCCACGATGGGCGAAGTTCATGGGGATGTGCGTATGGGCGCAGACCAGTTCGCGGAAGGAACCGGGTCCCAGGCACGCGTCCAGCTCCTCTGCAGCCATGCCGGGACGGATGCCCTGCGAATAGGAGCATGGGCTTCCGTGGCAGATCATCACGGGCGCACCTCCCAGGTCCAACCGCTGGGCCATGGGCTTCGAGCTCAGTGCGGTCCTCATGGCCTCATCGAGGTGTCGGGCTCCGTATTCAAACAGGCCCAGGATCTCTGCTTCCTGCGGGCTGGAAGGAACGAAGCCGGGCTGGATCTCCTCGAGCCAGCCATCCGTGTTCCCTTTGATCCAGGCGAGGGGCTTGAGCGCTTCCAGGGTTTGGAAGACCTCCCTGGGGCGGCTGCCGATCATGACCAGATCACCCAGGAAGACGTAGCCCTCCACCCTGCAGGCGCGGCAGTCCGCCAGGACGGCCTCGAGGGCGAAGAGGTTGCCGTGGATGTCGGCCAGGAAGGCGATGCGCATGGCTGACGCTCCCTATTTCCTGGCGATGAGGAGGTCTTCACCGCTGCGGTGGCGATCGATGGTGCGGAAGCCTGCGAGGCTCAGCCACTCGCGGTACTGCGCCTCGGTGTAGACGTTGCCCCGGTTGGTGGAGGTGAGCATGTTGAGGGCGAAGAGGGCCGCCTCTTTCGGAGCAGTACCGCCAGGTTCCAGCAGGAAGTCCCGGATGGCGAGGCGGCCTCCGGGCACCAGGGCCCGGGCGCAACGGCGGAAGAGGTCCTGGTTCTCGGCCTCGTCCAGCATGTGGCAGACGGCGGAGGCGAGGATGAGGTCGTAGCCGCTCCCGAGCTCATCGGTGCGCAGGTCCCCCACCCGGGCGGATACGCGCTCCGCGAATCCCACCGCCCGGATGTGTCGCTGGGTGATCGGTACCACGTCCTCAAGGTCCAGCACTTCGGCCTGCAGATGCGGGTTGGCCTGGGCGAAGGCGAGGACGAAGGTGCCGGCACCGCCGCCCAGGTCCAGCATGCGGTGGACGTTCGCCGGGCCGATGACCTCCAGGAGCGCCGGGGCGGCGCCGAGCGCCCGCGCGTGCATGGCTCCGATGAAGGCTTCGATGCCATCCTCCTCCCGACGTCGGCCCGGCTTCCGGGCGGTGGTGCCGGTGCGCACGCACTGGGTCAGGGTGGACCAGGAGTCCCACTTCCGCACGGCATGCAGGTAGTCCGTGCGCGCTGTCGCCAGGAAGGCCGAGGCCTCCGTGCAACGAAAGAGCGCACCGTCCTTCTCGAGGGCGCCCAGGGCCACCAGGGCGTTCAGCAGCATCTCCGTGGCCCGGGGGTCCGTGCCGCTGCACTGGGCGGCCTCGTTGGCGGACGCGCCAGCTCCGAGCGCCGCGAACAGGTCCAGCTCCAGGGCCGTGAGCAGCACGCGGCTCTCCTGATAGGCCTTCAAGGCCTGCAGCAGATCCTCTCGCGAGCGTGTTCGGGTCATCTCCGGCTCCCCCTTCGAGCATGCCCGGTCGTGGCGCCCCTGGCCAGAAGCGCCGCGGTGTCCCGGTAGAATCGATCCGGGAGGGGTTCGTGTCCGAGGGTCACATCGTCATCCGGGGCGCGCGGGAACACAACCTGAAGGGCCTCGATCTGGAGATCCCCCGGGGCCGCCTCACGGTGATCACCGGTGTGTCGGGCTCGGGCAAGTCCTCGCTCGCCTTCGACACCCTCTTCCGGGAAGGCCAGCGGCGCTTCCTCGAGACGCTGCCCGCCTTTTCGCGGCAGTTCACGGGGGGCTTCGCCCGCCCCGCGGTGGGTTCCATCGAAGGCCTCGGTCCCGCGGTGGCCGTGAGCCAGCGCGCGAACCTCACGAACCCGCGCTCCACGGTGGGCACGCTCACGGAAGTCTGGGATCTGCTCCGCCTGCTCTTTGCGCGGCTGGGGCAGGCTCCCGAGGGCGTACGGCCCACCCGGGGCCTCTTCTCCTTCAACGGCGAAGGCGCATGCCCTGCGTGCCAAGGCCTGGGTGTGGAGGACCGGCTGGACCTGGACCTCCTGGTGGCCGACGCGTCGAAATCTCTTCGGGAAGGGGCGCTGCGCGTGAGCACGCCCAACGGGTACCTGATGTATTCCCAGGTCACGCTGCCCGTGCTGGATCAGGTGCTGCAGGCCCACGGCGGTTCCGTGGACCTCCCCTGGCGCGACCTTTCCGAGGAGGCCCGCCACGTGGTCCTCTACGGCTCCGAGCGCCTGAAGGTGCCCTACGGCAAGCACCCGCTCGAGTCCCGGCTCACCTGGACGGGCATCACGGCGAGGCCCCGGCCCGAGGGCTTCTACCGCGGGTTGGTGCCCGTGATGGAGGAGATCCTTCGGGGCAAGCGCAACGACTCCATCCTCCGCTTCGTGCGGACCTCGCCCTGCGCGGGCTGCGGCGGGGCTCGCCTCAAGCCCCAGGCCTTGGCCGTGACCTGGCGGGGGCGATGCATCTCCGAGCTGGCGGCGATGACTGCGGGCGAGCTATCGGACCTGCTCGCCTCGGTCGGCCGCGAGGGTGCAGAGGGGCCGGTCCTGGAGCCCATCCGGGAAGACCTCCTGGCGCGCTGTGGCCTGATGGCGGACCTGGGGCTCGGGTACCTCTCCTTCGACCGCCCCGCGCCCACCCTCTCCCTGGGGGAGGTGCAGCGCCTTCGCCTGCTGGGTCTGGCCCTGGGGGACCTGCGGGGCCTCCTGGTGGTGCTGGACGAGCCCACTGCCGGGCTGCCCCCCACCGAGGTGAGCCGGCTGCTCGCCGTGCTGCGCAGGCTCTGCGATCGGGGTCAGACGGTGGTCGTGGTGGAGCATGACGCCACGCTGGCGCGGTCCGCCGACTGGCTCATCGATCTGGGGCCGGGCCCCGGGAAGGCCGGTGGAGAGCTGCTCTGGAGCGGACCCCCTGCGGCGCTGCTCCAGGCGCGCCCCGATACGCCCACCGGCCGCTGGCTCACGGAGGCCCACGCCGCGTCGGCCCCTGCTCCGCGCAAGGGCGCGGGGCTGGTCCCGATCGAGGGGCTCACGCGGCACAATCTCCAGAACCTGAGCCTGGACCTCGCGCGCAAGGCCCTGAATGTCATCGCGGGCGTCTCGGGGGCGGGCAAGACGACCCTGCTCGAGGAGGCCGTGGCGCGGCTCCAGGATCAGGCTGCCTTTGCGCGCATCGTCACCGTGGAGGCCACGCCCATCGGCCGCACGCCGCGGTCCAATGCGGCCACCTACACCGGCGCCTTTGATCTCATCCGGGACC
>CAYZND010000126.1:0-9210 GCA_964479495.1 uncultured Mesoterricola sp. | reverse complement strand
GTTCATGGCCAGGCACATGGAGCAGCCGGGCTCGCGCCACTCGGCCCCGGCCTCCAGGAAGATGCGGTGCAGGCCCTCCGCTTCGGCTTCCCGCTTCACCACTTCGCTGCCGGGCACGATGAGGGTGCGCACGCCGGCCTTCACCTTCCGGCCCTTCAGCACCCGCGCGGCGTCCCGCAGGTCCTCCAGGCGGCCGTTGGTGCAGCTGCCCACGAAGACCACGTCCACGGGCCGTCCCTGGATGGGCCTGCCGCCCGTGAGGCCCATGTAGGCCAGGGCGCCCTCCAGGGCCACGCGCTCGGCGCCGGTGAAGGCCGAGGGGTCCGGGATGGTGCCACTCACGGGAATGCCCATGGAGGGATTGGTGCCGAAGGTGATCATGGGCTCCAGGGCGGACCCGTCGAGGGTGACCGCATGGTCGAAGGTGGCGCCGTCGTCGGAGGCGAGGGCCTTCCAGCGCGCAACCGCCGCGTCCCAGGCCTCTCCCTTCGGGGCGAAGGCCCGGCCCCTGAGATAGGCGAAGGTGGTCTCGTCGGGCGCCACGAGGCCCGAGCGGGCGCCTGCCTCGATGCTCATGTTGGCCACGGTCATGCGACCTTCCATGGACATGGCGCGGATGGCCTCGCCCCTGTACTCGAAGACGCTGCCCGTGCCGCCCCCCACGCCGATCTTCGCGATGAGGGCCAGGATCACGTCCTTGGGCGTGACGCCCTGGCCGAGGCGGCCCGTCACCTCCACCCGGAAGTTCTTCGAGCGCTTCTGGAGCAGGCACTGGGTGGCCATCACCATCTCCACCTCGCTGGTGCCGATGCCGAAGGCCAGGGCCCCGAAGGCGCCGTGGGTGGCGGTGTGGCTGTCGCCGCAGACCATGGTCATGCCTGGCTGGGTGAGGCCCAGCTCGGGGCTGAAGACGTGCACCACTCCCTGGTGGCCGCTGCCGGGGCCGTAGAGGGGCACCCCGAACTCGGCGCAGTTCAGCTTGAGCTGCTCCACCTGCCGCGCCGCGATGGGATCCGCGATGGGCAGGCTGCGGTCGTGGGTGGGGATGCTGTGATCGATGGTGGCCACGATGCGGCCGGGGTTGCGGACCTTGAGTCCGCGCTTGCGCAGGCCGTCGAAGGCCTGGGGGCTGGTCACCTCGTGGGCGAGCTGCAGGTCGATGTAGAGGAGGGTGGGCTCGCCTTCCCGTTGGGCCACGACATGGGCATCCCAGATCTTGTCGTAGAGCGTGCGCGGGCTCATCGCATCACCTTGGCCGAGGCCTGGATGCGGGCGCAGACGGCGTCGCCCACGGAGGCGGTGGTGCCGCAACCCCCGAGCAGGTCCGGCGTCGTGGGGCCCTGCTGGATGACCTGATCAATGGCGGCCTCGATGGCCCGGGCTTCCGCCTTCAGGCCGAAGCTCCAGTCCAGCATGGCCGCGGCGCTGCCGATGGTGCCCAGGGGGTTGGCCACACCCTTTCCGGCGATGTCCGGTGCGGACCCGTGGATGGGTTCATAGAGGCCCGGCAGCTTGCCGTCGGCCCGGCGCGCGCCCAGGCTGCCCGAGGGGAGCAGGCCGATGGAGCCCGCCAGCACGGCAGCCTCGTCACTGAGGATGTCCCCGAAGAGGTTCTCCGTGACGAGCACGTCGAAGCTCCTGGGATTCAGCACCAGCTGCATGGAGGCGTTGTCCACGTAGAGGTGGTCCAGGACCACGTCGGGGTATTCGGCCGCGAGCTCGGTGACCACCTGGCGCCAGAGCTGACTGGTCTCCAGCACGTTGGCCTTGTCCACGGAGGTGACCTTCTTCCGGCGGGTGCGGGCCAGCTCGAAGGCCATGCGGACGATGCGTTCGATCTCGAGGTAGCTGTAGGGCATGGTGTTGAAGGCGCGACGGTCCTGGCCCGTGCCCTCCAGGGCGCGGGGCTGGCCGAAGTAGAGGCCGCCCGTGAGCTCGCGGAGGATCAGCAGGTCCGTGCCGGCGATGCGCTCCTCCTTCAGGGGCGAGGCTCCGTGCAGGGCGGGGTAGGCCTTCACGGGGCGCAGGTTCGCGAAGACGCCCATGGCCTTGCGGAGATCCAGCAGGCCTCGCTCGGCGCGCTGGGCAGGGGGGAGGTGGTCGTACTTGGGCAGGCCCACGGCTCCCAGGAGCACGGCATCGGCTTCCACGGCATCCTTCAGGGTCTCCTCGGAGATGGGCTTTCCGGCGGCGTCCAGGGAGGCGCCCCCGATGAGGCCCTCCTTCAGGGTGAGGTCATGGCCGAAGATGTCGCAGGTGACCTGCAGGACCTTGACCGCCTCCCGGGTGATCTCCACTCCGATGCCATCGCCGGGCAGGACGAGGATGTTCAGCTTCATGGGGACCTCCCGATCGGAATGGATCGATCTTAGGCCTCCTGGAAGGGGGGCACCAATTCATAATGGATATTCTCATCATGCGAGGTACGCATCATGGACATCCAGCTGCTCGAGACGTTCCTGGTGGTCTGCGAGGAGCGCAACCTCAGCCGGGCCGCGGTGCGGCTCTTCCGCACCCAGCCCGCCGTCACGCGGCAGATCCAGGCCCTGGAGGCCCAGCTGGGGGTGCGCCTCATCGACCGGTCCCCCAGGGGCGTCGTCCCCACCCGACAGGGGGAGGAGCTGCGCGCCCGGGGTGCCCGCATCCTGGGGGAGCTCCGGAGCCTGAAGGACCTCGGCTCGGAAGCGGAAGGTCCGGGCGGGGAGCTGCACATCGCCTGCTCCGACAACGTGGCCAGCCACTTCCTGGCCCCCCTCCTGGGGCGCTACGTGAAGGCCTGCCCCCGGGTGCAGGTCCGCCTGGTAAGTGGCGTCACCCCCTCCATCGCCAACCTCGTGGAGCGGGAGGCCTGCGAGCTGGGCTTCGTGCTCCTGCCCTTGCGCAATCCCAGGCTCGAGCTGAGACCCGTCCTCCAGTACCGGAACGTGGCCGTGTTCCCGCCACGGGGCGCCCCCAAAGGCCTGCGGGAGATCACCGTGAAGGCCCTGTGCGAGCGGCCCCTGGTGCTGCTCACCCGGGAGACCGCCACGCGGCGCTCCTTCGACGAGATGGTGAACGCCCGGGGCTTCCAGCTCCGCCACATCCTGGAAGTGGGCAGCATCGCGGTGCAGAAGGCCATGATCCGCGCGGGGCTCGGCACCGGCATCCTGCCCGGCTACACCCTGGAGAAGGGGGACGGCCTGCCCAGCCTGCCCGTCCAGGGTGCCCGGATCCACACCCTGGCCCTGTGCCACCTGAAGGCGAAGCCCCTCAGCGCACCGGCGCGGCACCTGCTCGAGACGCTACCGGAGGTCAGGCCCCTGCCCTGAGATCCGGACGGGTCCCACGCGATCGAGCCGGAACTCGCTCAGTACGAAGGCCGGGATCATGGCGAGGCCGAACACCAGTCCGAGGATCAGCTCCAGGCACGGGTAGTCGGCGACGGCGGTGGCCTCCCGGACCTGGAGGTACCAGGTCCAGTCCAGCGTGTGGATCGCGAGCCACGCGAAGACCGCCGCCACGCGGGCCGCGAGGATGGCCCAGGCGGTGAAGAAGCCGGCGAAGCGGAAGAACTGGTACCAGTTGGAAGGCAGGGGCCAGCACAGCAGGAAGGCCTTCCAGAACGCAAACCGGGACATCGGCCGGCCGTAGAGCCCCAGGCCGGCGTACGCCCAGGGATTCTTCGCGGGGACCCGTGGGATGCCCCGGGGGCCTCGCTGGTATAGGATCAGACCGATCCCCACCACGGCGAGGATCAGGGCGTTGGAGGCGATCAGGCCGAAGCGGTCCAAACCGAGCTGGGCGACCAGGGGGTTCGCCTCGCTGGAGAGGGACGGGTTGAAGTGGAGGGTGACCCCGAGATCGGCGACGCTGACGCCCAGCAGCAGGCCGAACGCGATCAGGGCAAAGCCTTTGCGCGTCACGGGTTCCGCTCAGTTGATGGGCGGGATCTGGCTGCGGTAGCCCAGCGCCACGACGCCCGTGCGGGCAATGTCCTCGATGCCGAAGGGCGAGAGCAGCTGGATGATGGAGTTGATGCGCCGGGCGTTGCCGACGACTTCCAGCACGATGGCGTCTTCGGCCATGTCCACGATGGTGGCGTTGAACACATCGGCGATCTCGATGATCCGGGAGCGGTGCTCCTGGCGGGCGTCCACGGCGATGATGGCCAGCTCGCGGGTGACGGACTCGTTGTACTTCAGGCTGTCCACCTTGATCACATCCACGAGCTTCTGGCACTGCTTCAGCACCTGCTCCAGGATCTTGTTGTCGCCGGTGACCACGATGGTGATGCGCGTGATGTCCGAGCGTTCGGTGATGCCGGCGGAGATGCTCTCGATGTTGTAGCCCCGCCGGGCGAACAGCCCCGAGACGTGGGAGAGCACCCCGGCGTGGTTCCGCACGAGGATGGACAGCGTGTACTGCTTCACCTCGGGTTCCGGAATGGTTCCGTTCGCCATACCTGCACCTCCGCTTCAATAGCCGATCGTGTCGTTCACGGTCCCGCCCGTGGGGATCATGGGGAAGACATTCTCCTCCTGGGCCACGTGGCAGTCGACCACGACGGGCCCCGGGTGGGCGAAGGCCTTCTCCAGGGTGCTCCGCAGCTCCTCGGGGCGGTCCACCCGGAAGGCCTCGAGGCCATAGCCCTTGGCCACCATCACGAAGTCGGGATTGCCGTCCTGCAGGTGGGTCTGGCTGTAGCGGCGCTCGAAGAAGAGCTCCTGCCACTGGCGCACCATGCCCAGGTAGCCGTTGTTGAGGATCACGAACTTGACCGGCACGTTGTAGAACGCGGCGGTGGCAAGTTCCTGGATGTTCATCTGGAAGCTGCCGTCCCCGGTGATGGTCACGACCAGGCAGTCCGGCCGTCCGAACTGGGCCCCGATGCCCGAAGGTACGCAGTAGCCCATGGTGCCGAGGCCCCCGGAACTCAGGAAGTGTCTGGGATGGCTGTGTTCGGAGTAGAGCGAGGACCACATCTGGTGCTGGCCCACGCCGGTGGTGAGGATCGCTTCGCCCTGGGTGAGCTCCGAGATGGTCCGGATGACCTGCTGGGGCTTGATGACCGTCTCGGAAGACGCGTAGGTGAGCGGATACTTCTGCTTCCACGCCTCGATCTGCTCGAGCCACTTCGCGTGGGGATCGATGGCCACCCTCTCAAGACGCTCCAGAAGGCCCTTCAGCACGTCCTTCAGATTCCCGATGATGGAGAGGTCTGCAGCCACGACCTTGCTGACCTCCGCAGGGTCGATGTCGATGTGCACGATGCGCGCGCGCTTGGCGAACTCGGAGATCTTCCCGGTCACGCGGTCGTCGAACCGCGCGCCCGCGGCGATGAGGAGATCGGCGGCGAAGATGGCCTCGTTGGCGTAGCGGGTGCCGTGCATGCCCGCCATGCCCAGGGAAAGGGGATCGTCGCTGGGGAAGACGCCGTTGGCGATGAGGGTGTTCGTCACAGGCAGCGAGGCCTTGCAGGCCAGCTTCCGCACTTCCTCGCTGGCCTCCGAGATGACCGCGCCGCCGCCCACGAACAGCACGGGGCGCTTGGCGGCGTGAAGCAGGTCCACGAGCTCGTCGAGCTGCGACTCGAACTCAAACACCGGCTCCGGCGTGTAGCGCAGCAGGGGAATGTCCGCTTCGGCCACGGGAACGTAGTCGGTGGAGGCCAGCTGGACGTCCTTGGGGATGTCGATGAGGACGGGGCCGGGGCGGCCGGTCCGGGCGAGGTAGAAGGCCTCGGCGAAGGTCTCCGCCAGCTTGGACACGTCCTTCACGAGGTAGTTGTACTTCGTAATGGGGATCGTGATGCCATAGATGTCCGCTTCCTGGAAGGAGTCCGTTCCGATGGCGAAGGTGGGCACCTGACCCGTGATGGCGATGAGGGGCACGGAGTCCATGTAGGCGGTGGCCAGTCCCGTGACCAGGTTCGTGGCGCCGGGGCCCGAGGTGGCAATCACGACGCCCACCTTGCCCGTGGCGCGGGCATAGCCGTCCGCGGCATGGCACGCGCCCTGCTCGTGGCGAGCCAGGATGTGCTTGAAGCCGTAGCGGTAGAGGGCGTCGTACACCGGCATGATGGTGCCGCCCGGATAGCCGAAGACAAGCTCCACGCCGTAGTGCTTCAGGGATTCGATGACGATGTCTGCGCCCGTCCGCTTCATGGTGTTCCCCTTCCCGACCGCCGGAGGCGAAGGCCGCCGCGGGATGTCTTGCGTTCCATTATTGCGGCTCGGAGACGGGCCGAGAGGCTGGCCGGAATTACCAATGCGCGCATTTGCTTGGATTATCCTGGGTTCAGAACCCTATCGGCAGCCTGCGGGTCCGGAATGAGATATCCTCCGCCGCGGCTGGCGTTTATGCTGGTAGGCAGACGCCCAACATCCTCTGCCCAGGATTCTGCCGTGGACCCCTATACGCCCTTGAACATCTTCCTCACGGTCGTGAAGGAGCGCAGCTTCACCCGCGCGGCCGAAAAGCTCTACCGGACCCAGCCCGCCATCTCCCTGGCCATCCAGCGACTGGAGAACGACCTGGGCGAGCGCCTGCTGGACCGCAGCGGCCGCGAGCTCACCCTGACGGAGGCGGGCAAGCTGGTCTACGACTGCGCCCGGCGCCAGGAGAACCTCCAGCGCGAGCTGTCCAACCAGCTGGCGGAGCTGCGCAACAAGGCCATCGGTCGGCTGGTCATCGGCGCCAACGAGAGCATGACCTTCTACCTGCTGCCCTACATCTGCCAGTTCCGGCAGCAGTTCCCCAAGATCAAGCTGGTGGTCCAGCGCAGCCGCTCCACGGAGCTGCCCGACCACCTGGCGGCGGGCGACGTGGACTTCGGCATCATCAGCTACAAACCCGACGATGAGCGCTTCGACTCCGTGCCCCTCTACACGGATCACCTGAGCTTCGTGATGCCGCCCAACCACCGGCTGGCCACCCGGAAGGTGATCTCCATCAAGGACCTGGGCATGGAGACCTTCGTGGGCCACAACGTGGCGAGCCCCTACCGGGACAACGTCATCCGCGAGTTCCAGCGCCACAAGGTCCCCCTCAACGTGGACCTGGAGATGCCGACGGTGGAGAGCGTGCGGCTCATGGTGCAGGCCGGGCAGGGGCTGGCCTTCCTCCCCCGGCTCTGCGTGGAGCAGGATCTCCAGCAAGGGCTGCTCAAGGAGGTGAAGGTGAAGGAGATCCTCCTGGAGCGGACCATCTACCTGGTGCGGGTCTCCAAGCGCCCCCTGGGGCATGCGGCCAAGGCCTTCCTGGAGCTCGTGCACGCGGAGATCAAGGGCGAGTGACGACGTACCGCACGCCGCAGCGCTCCACGTTCTGGCAGAAGCTGGGCCCCGGCGGCTTTGCCAGCTTGGCTCTCGCCTTGGCCGGAGGGCTGCTGACCCTCGGCCTCCCCGTGTGGCTGTGCCGCCGGAAGGTGCTCCAGGCCGCAGCCGGGCAGCCCCTGCGGCGGGCCGATGCCATCCTGGTGCTGGGGCGGCGGCTGGCCGACGATCAGATCACGTCGGTCTTCCGGCAGCGTCTCGAGCATGCGGCTTCGCTGTGGCTGCTGGGCATGGCCCCCCGCGTGATCGTCACCGGAGGCCTCACCGGGGATGCCACCCGCACCGAAGCGGAAGCCGGGCGCGAGTGGCTGGAGGCACAGGGCGTTCCCGAGGAGGACATCCGCACGGAGGATCGAAGCCAGCACACCCTCGAGAACCTCTTCAACGTCCGGGAGCATCTACGGGTGGAAGGCTGGACGACCCTGGTGCTGGTCTCGGATCCCCTGCACCTGGCCCGGGCCCTTGCCATGGCCCAGGGGCTGGGTCTCGATGCCACCGGTTCCCCCGCCCAGTCGTGTCCACCCCTCCGGGGCACCTTCGGGTGGTGGAGGCGCTCCCTGAAAGAAGCCTTCCTGCTCCATTGGTACCTTACGGGCATGGCCTACAGCCGCCTGATCCGCTCGGAGAAGCAGCTCGCGCGGGTGACGTGAGCGGTCCTACCGCCACAGCTCCGTGCTGAGGTACTTGAGCCCCGAGTCATTGAGCAGCACCGCCACGGTGCCGCCCTCGAGCTCGCCGCGCAGCAGGTTCAGGGCCGCTGCCACATTGGCTCCGGAGGAGAAGCCGGCGAAGATCCCTTCGGTCCTCGCGAGCAGGCGCGTGGTCTCTGTGGCCGTGGAGCCATCGACCTGCAGGTAGCCATCGACGTGCTCGGGGCGGAGCTGGGGCAGCTCCGCCATGGCATATCCGCCGCCCTGGATGGGGTGGTTGGGATGCGTGGGCGGCTGACCCGCCAGGACCGCGGCCCCGGCAGGCTCCACCACGTAGCAGCGGGTGGCGGGGTTGGCCTCTTTCAGCGCAGCGGCGCAGCCGGCGAAGCTGCCGCCGGTTCCGGCGAAGTCGCAGAAGCCGTCGATGGGACAGCCGGCCTGGGCCAGCAGCTCCGGGCCCGTGTGGAGGAAGTGCGCCCGGAAGTTGCCTTCCAGCTGGAACTGGTCCGCCCGGAAGGCGCCGCGCTCCCGGACGAGGCGCTGGGCCTCCTCCTCCACCCGCGCCAGGTCCGCGCCGGACACCTCGCCCACCATCGAGCCCGGGCATTGGTCCACCAGCACCACTTCGGCGCCCAGCGCCGCCATCATACGCGCCCGCTCCACGGAGTTGCCCTTCGACATCACGGCCACGAAGCGGTAGCCCTTTACGCCGCAGACGATGGCGAGCCCCGTGCCCGTGTTGCCGCTCGTCAGCTCCACGACCGTCTGCCCCGGCTTCAGCAGGCCTTGGGCTTCGGCATCCTCGATCATCTGGCGCGCGATGCGGTCCTTCTTGGAGAAGCCGGGGTTCAGGTATTCCAGCTTGGCCAGGATCCGCCCCTGGATGCCGCTCCTGGCGACGAGGCGGGACAGCTCCACCAGCGGCGTCTGGCCGATGGCCTCGGCGGTGGAAGGAAGCAGTCGGGAATGCCAGTCGAAGGTCATGGCGCGCTCCGGGGAAGCTGATCCCTCCAGGCTAGGCGCGCAGTCCGGACCGGCTTGAACGATGTTGACACGCCTTCGCGAAGTGCCCGGGCGGCACGCCCACCAGGCGCTTGAAGTGCCGGTTCAGGTGGGACTGGTCCGTGAAGCCCGTCTCCTGGGCCACGAAGGTCGAGGCGTGGCCCTCGCGCAGCAGCAGCATGGCGTTGCGCACCCGCACCTGGACCAGGTACTCGTAGGGGGTCAGACCCGTGGCTTTCTTGAAG
>CAYZND010000125.1:0-9220 GCA_964479495.1 uncultured Mesoterricola sp. | reverse complement strand
CTTCGCCTGCGTGGGCTGCTCCGCCTGCGTGCTGGCCTGCCAGTCGGAGAACAACGTGCCCACCGTGGGTCCCGAGCAGGTGCTCAAGGGCCGCGAGATGCACTGGATCCGCATCGACCGCTACTACGAGGGCAGCGAGGAAAACCCCGCCGTGGTTCACCAGCCCATGCTCTGCCAGCACTGCGACCACGCCCCCTGCGAGAACGTGTGCCCCGTGAACGCCACCAACCACAGCCCCGACGGCCTCAACCAGATGTCGTACAACCGCTGCGTGGGCACCCGCTACTGCGCCAACAACTGCCCCTACAAGGTGCGCCGCTTCAACTTCCTGGAGTTCACCGCCCAGAAGACGGAGCCCGAGAGCCTCGTCTACAACCCCGAGGTCACCGTGAGGCCCCGGGGCGTCATGGAGAAGTGCACCTTCTGCATGCAGTGCGTCCAGGATGTCCGCATGCGCGCCAAGGGCGAGAAGCGCCCCGTGCAGGACGGCGAGATCGTCCCGGCCTGCGCCGCCGCCTGCCCCAGCCAGGCCATCGCCTTCGGCGATCTCAAGGACCCCAAGAGCCTCGTGGCCCAGCTGAACCACACCCGGCGCGGCTTCAAGGTGCTGGAGGAAGTGGGGGCGCGACCGGCGATCACGTACCTCGCGGACCTGAAGAACCCCGCCATCGAAGGAGGCTCGAATGAAGGCTGAGACCTCCGCCCTGAACGTCGAGCTGCCGGAGGTGCTGCGCGAGGTGCCGCTCACCGAGGGGCCGGTCACGCCGGGCTCCCTGGACGACCAGATCCTGGGGGTCACGGACCGCAAGCCGCCCCGCAAATGGTTCCTGGCCATCGCCTTCACCAGCCTCCTGGCGACCCTGGGCTTCGGCTTCATCGGCTACACGATCTACACGGGCATAGGCGCCTGGGGCAACAACAGCCCCGTGTTCTGGGCCTTCGACATCATCAACTTCGTGTTCTGGGTGGGCATCGGCCATGCTGGCACCCTCATCAGCGCCATCCTCTTCCTGTTCCGCATGCGCTGGCGCAACGCCATCGCGCGGTTTGCGGAGGCCATGACCATCTTCGCGGTGATGTGCGCGGGCCTCTTCCCGCTCATCCACGTGGGCCGCCCCTGGCTGGCCTTCTGGCTCTTCCCCTATCCCAACCAGCGCGCCCTGTGGCCCAACTTCCGCTCGCCCCTGCTGTGGGACGTCTTCGCCGTGAGCACCTACTTCAGCGTCTCCGCCATGTTCTGGTACTTAGGGCTCCTGCCGGATATCGCATCGATGCGCGACCGGACGGAGAACAAGTGGCGCAAGCTGGCCTACACCATCCTGGCTCTCGGCTGGCACGGCTCGGGACGGCACTGGCAGCACTACGAGAAGGCGTACCTCCTGTTGGCGGGCCTCGCCACGGGCCTGGTGCTGAGCGTGCACTCGGTGGTGAGCTTCGACTTCGCCACCTCGGTGGTGCCCGGGTGGCACATGACCATCTTCCCGCCCTACTTCGTGGCGGGGGCCATCTTCGCCGGCTTCGCCATGGTGGTGATCGTGCTCGTGGTGGTGCGCGAGTCCATGAACCTCACGAACCTCATCACCCAGCGGCATCTCGAAGTGATGAACAAGGTGATCCTCGGCATGAGCTGCCTCATGGGCTACTCGTACGCCATGGAAGGCTTCACCGCCTGGTACAGCCAGAACGTCTACCTGCACCACACCTTCCTGAACATCATCGGCGGCACGTACGGCTGGGCGGGCTGGCTCACCATGGCCTGCAACATCTTCGTGCCCCAGCTGCTCTGGTTCAAGAAGTGCCGCACCAGCTACTTCTGGATGATCCTGGTGGCCACTTCCGTGACCATCGGCATGTGGTTCGAGCGCTTCGTCATCATCGTCATCAGCCTGCACCAGGACTTCCTGCCCTCCGCCTGGCGCCTCTACAAGCCCACCCTGGTGGACTTCGGCATCCTGCTGGGCTCCTTCGGCCTCTTCTTCACCCTGGTGCTGCTCTTCGCCCGGGTGCTGCCCGTCATCGCCACCACGGAGGTGAAGGGCATCCTGCCTGGAGCGCAGCCCACGCACGGAGGCCACCATGAGTGACTTTGCCGTGCTCGGCCTCTTCGACAGCGCGGACGCGCTGATGAAGGCCATCCCCCAGGTGAAGGCCAAGAAGCTGGGCCGCCTGGAGGCCTACACCCCCTATCCCATCCACGGCATGGACGAGGCCCTGGAGCTGCGCCGCTCGCCCCTGGGGGGCATGGTGCTGGCCATGGGCATCCTGGGCGCGCTGACCGCCCTCGGCGCCCAGTACTGGATCTCGGCCATCGACTATCCCATCGTCACCGGCGGCAAGGCACCCTGGTCCTGGGAGGCCTTCGTGCCCATCATGTTCGAGGTGATGGTGGCCTTCGCCACCTTCACCGCGGGCCTGGGCATGCTGCTCCTGCTCAACAAGCTGCCCTTCTTCGGGCACCCGGTGCTGAATGCCAAGGCCATGCGCGCCATCACCCGCGACCGCTTCGCCCTGGCCCTGGAGGCGGACCCGGAGCTGGACGCGGAAGCCGCAAAGGCCGCTCTGCGGGCTGCCGGAGCCACGGACCTCGAGGTCCTCCCCTTCCCGGAAAAGGGTCCCTTCCTCACCAGCGACTTCATCCTGCGGTCCCTGGGCGGCATCTTCGTGGCCTGCGCCGTGGCGGGCATCGGGATGTACTGGGCCATCAAGCTCGTGCCCACGCTGATCCCCATCACCCACATGCTGGAACAGCCCAAGGTGAATGCCTACGAAGGCAGCACCTTCTTCGCCGACGGCCGCGCCATGCTCACGCCCGTGCCGGGCACCGTGGCTCGCGGGTACCTGCCCGTGGCCGCGGCCACCCAGGAGGAAGCGGCCGGACTCGCCAATCCGCTGCCCCGCACGCCGGAGGTCCTCGCCCTGGGGAAGAAGGCCTTCACCAACCGCTGTGCCGTCTGCCATGGCCCCCTCGCCAACGGCCAGGGCAGCCTGGGCGCGGCCTATGGCGCCAAGCCTGCCAATCTCCAGGCGGGCCAATTTCAGGCTGGTGGGGACCGCCCGGTCCCTTCAGGCCCTCTTGGCCCCCCGCAAGCCTCCGGCGCTGCAAGTCAGGCCAAGCCTGGTCCGGGCAGCGGATTCCCGCCCTATCCCGATGGCAAGATCTACTGGACCATCGTGCATGGCAAGAACGCCATGCCTAGCCAGGCCGCGGATCTCACGGTCGATGAGCGCTGGGCGGTCGTGCACTACGTCCGTGCCCTGCAGCGGGCCCAGAACGCCAAGGACGAGGATCTCCCATGAGCACGCCTGCCACCCCCAAGACCCCTGCGCTGCTCCTGGGCCTCACGGCCCTGGGCACGGTGGGTGTCGTCCTCACCGGGTTCCTCAAGGGCTCGGAGCGCTTCTGGGCCAACTGGATCCTCTGGTTCCTGTTCCTCTTCACCCTGGCCCTGGGGGCCCTCTTCCTGGTGGCCCTGGAGCATCTGGTGGCCGCGCGGTGGAGCGTGCCCCTCCGGCGCGTGCCGGAGCGGATCGCCACCCTCCTGATCCCCGTGGTACCCCTGGCGCTTGTCGCCCTGGGCGCCGTACCAGTGCTCTACCCGGGTGCCCGGCCCGAGGCCCTGCAGAATCCGCTGCTGGCCGGCAAGGCCCTCTGGCTGGGCCTGCCCTTCTTCTCCTTCCGCACCATCGTGTCCCTCGCCCTCTGCCTGCTGGCGCTCGCGGTCTTCGTGAAGGGCTCCCTGAGCCAGGATGAGACCAAGGATCCGGCCTACAACATCCGGGCCCGTCGGTTCGCGCCCGCCTTCATGGCCATCTTCGCCTTCGTGGTCACCGTCCTGGCCTTCGACTGGATCTCGGGACTGACCCCCGAGTGGTACAGCGACATCTTCGGCGTCTACCTCTTTGCGGGCGGGTTCCTGGCGGGTCTCGCCGCCACCACCCTGGTGGTGGTTCGGCTCCAGGGGAAAGGACGGCTGGCGGGCGTGCGCCCGGACCACCGCTTCAACCTGGGGGGCTTCCTCTTCGCCTTCACGGTGTTCTGGTCCTACATCGGCTTCGCCCAGTACATGCTCATGTGGTACGCGAACCTGCCGGAGGAGATCCACTGGTACCGGGAGCGGCTCGAGCATGGCTGGCACGGGGTCACCGTGGCCCTCGCCATCGTGCACTTCGCGATCCCCTTCTTCGCCCTCGTGACACGGGACGCCAAGAGCGATCCGCGGCGGTTGAGGGGCGTGGCCATGCTCATGCTGGGAGCCCATGCCCTGGACCTCTACTGGCTCATCTTCCCGGTGCTGGGACAGGGCGTCCTCTTCTCCTGGCCCGAGCTCAGCTTCGCCCTCGCCTTCCTGGGCCTGGGCCTGCTCTGGGTGCGAAGGTCCCTGAGCTGGGGCGAGGACATGCCCGTGGGTGATGCGTTCCTGCGGCAGGGTCTGGAGTTCCGCTTATGATCGACCGGTATCTCTCTCCCGCCGAATTCAAGCGCCTCCTCTCGGCCCTGCTGGTGGTCCTGGGCTTCATCGGCCTGGCCGCCCTCTTCGGCTTCATCGTCGTGCCGGGCCTGCGCTACCAGGCGCACACCCCTGACGCGCCGCCCGTTCAGGGCGCCCAGGGCGAGACCGGCTGGCTGGATCCCACGGCCTACCCTGCGGCTCGCAAGCAGGTGATTCCGCCCATCGATCCCAAGACCGTCATGACTTCGAATCCCGAGCTGCTGAAGCGGGGGCAGGAGCTCTACCTCGGCGCCTGCGCCACCTGCCATGGCGCCGAGGGGAAGGGCGATGGGCCCGGCGGCAAGGGCCTGAATCCCCAGCCGCGCAACTTCACGCAGCCCAACGGCTGGAAGAACGGATTCCACATCGACCAGGTCTACCGCACCCTCGACGAGGGCATCAAGGGCACGTCGATGGTGGCTTACAAGGACATCCGGCGGAAGGACCGCATGGCTCTCGTTCACTACGTGCGCAGCCTCGGCCCCTTCGACCATGGCACCGGCAGCCCGGAGGCCCTGGAGGCCCTCGCCAAGTCCTTCGCGGGGGCGGGCGAAGTCATTCCCAATCGCATCCCGGTGCAGCAGGCCCTCGACCTCGTGACCCGCGAGTTCCAGGCGGCCCCGGCCCTCGTCCGGGCCGCCACGGATCCGCTGCTGAAGGCCTACGTGACCGATCCCCGGAAGGCCGCCCAGACCCTGGCGGGCATTCCCGGCTGGCAGGCGAGCGACGAGGCCCTGGCCCGGGGCGTGGTGGCCACCCTGCCCGGCAACGGGTTCGATCCGGCCGTCGCCACCCTCGATCCCACCCAATGGCGTCGCCTCCGCGAAGCCCTGAGGTAGTCCATGCGCAAGCCCCTCCAGGCCCTCCTGATCCTTCTGGCCCTGCCCTTGGCCGGTCAGGCACCGCCAATCGCGAGTCCGCCAGCCGCGGCTCCGCCCGCCTTCACGGCCCAGGAGGTGGGCATCGATGAGAAGCTTGGGCAGCCGGCGGCCCTGGACCTGATGCTGACCGACGAAGGGGGCGGACGGGTGGCGCTGCGCTCCCTCGTGGACAAGCCCACCATCCTCAGCCTCAACTACTTCCGCTGCGCGGGCATCTGCACCCCCCAGCTCAACGGCATGGTGGAGGTCTTCAACCGCACCCAGGCGGAGCCCGGCAAGGACTTCCAGGTCATCACCGTGAGCTTCGATCCGCGCGACACCGCCGAGATCGCCGCCCAGAAGCGGGTGAACTACCTGAACGAGATCAAGCGGCCCTTCCCGCAAGCGGCCTGGCGCTTCCTCACCGGCGATGGAGCCACCGCCAAGGCGCTGGCGGATTCCGTGGGCTTCAAGTTCAAGGCCCAGGGGGAGGACTTCATCCATCCCGCCACGCTCATCTTCCTGAGCCCCAAGGGCGAGATCACCCGCTACCTCTATGGCGTCACGTACCTCCCCGCGGATCTGCAGATGGCCGCCCAGGAGGCCGTGCGCGGCGAGGCCCGGCCCACCGTCAGCAAGTGGCTGAACATCTGCTTCAACTACGACCCCGTGGGCCGGAAGTATGTCTTCAGCACCACGCGCACCGCCGCCGTGATCACCATCTTCGGCGCCGTGGCGTTCGTGCTGGTGCTGGCGCTCAAGAAGAAGCGGCAGCCTGCTGATACGTCAAAGGAGAATGCATGAGCCAGCCCAGCTACCTGGTGGACACCGGTTCCCGCAAGGGCCTGATGGCCTGGCTCACCTCCACGGACCACAAGCGCATCGGCGTGCTGTACCTCGTCTCCATGGTCACCTTCTTCTTCGTGGGCGTGGGCATCGGGCTCCTGATGCGCCTGATGCAGCTCACGCCCTTCCAGCACCTTGTCACCGCCCAGACCTACAACGCCCTGTTCACGGTCCACGGCGTGATCATGATCTTCCTCTTCGTGATCCCGGGCCTGCCGGCGGTCTTCGGCAACTTCCTGCTGCCCATCCTCATCGGGGCCAAGGACGTGGCCTTCCCTCGCCTGAACCTGGCCTCGTGGTACTTCTTCATCGCCGGGGCCATCCTGGCCGTCACCGCACTCTTCACGGGCGGCGGGCCACCCGACACGGGCTGGACCTTCTACGCCCCCTTCAGCATCAAGAGCGGCACCAACGTCACCCTGGCCGTGTTCGGCGCCTTCGTGCTGGGCTTCTCGAGCATGCTCACGGGCATCAACTTCATCACCACCATCCACCGCCTGCGCGCCCCGGGCATGACCTGGTTCCGCATGCCCCTCTTCTCGTGGTCCCTCTACGCCACCTCCTGGATCCAGCTCCTGGCCACGCCCATCCTGGCCATCACGCTGGTGCTGGTGATCTTCGAGCGGCTCTTCGGCATCGGCATCTTCGATCCCTCCAAGGGCGGCGATCCCCTGCTCTACCAGCACCTCTTCTGGATCTACTCCCACCCGGCGGTCTACATCATGATCCTGCCGGCCATGGGCGCGATCTCGGAGATCCTGCCGACCTTCGCCCAGCGGCCCATCTTCGGCTACAAGGCCGTCGCCTTCAGCTCCATGTCCATCGCCGGCGTGGGCAGCCTGGTGTGGGCCCACCACATGTTCACCTCGGGCATGAGCGAGTTCGCCAACATGATCTTCTCGCTGCTCACGATGATCGTGGCCGTGCCCAGCGCCATCAAGGTCTTCAACTGGGTCAGCACCCTCTACAAGGGCTCCATCGACTTCCAGCCGCCCCTGTTCTTCGCCCTGTCCTTCATCTTCCTCTTCTGCATCGGCGGCCTCACGGGCGTCATGCAGGGGGCGCTGGCCATCAACGTGCACATCCACGACACCTACTTCATCGTGGGGCACTTCCACTATGTGATGTTCGGGGGCACGGGCTTCGCCTTCTTCGCGGCCCTGCTCCACTGGTTCCCCAAGATGTTCGGGAGGATGTATTCCAAGCGGGCCATCTACGCCTCCTGGTTCCCCCTGTTCACCGGCTTCAACATGCTCTACTTCGGCATGCTGCTCCTGGGCCTCATGGGCATGCCCCGCCGCTACTACGTCCACCTGCCCCAGTACCACGCCCTGCACGTGGTGGCCACCGTGGGCAGCTGGCTCCTGGCTCTCGGCCTGCTGATGTTCTTCGGCTCCCTGCTCTGGGCCATCTTCCGGGGCAGGAAGGCCGAGGGCAATCCCTGGGGCGGGGTGACGCTGGAGTGGACCCTCCCCAGTCCGCCCATCCAGGAGAACTTCGAGGAGATCCCCACCGTCACCCACGGACCGTACCACTTCGGGAAGGAGGAGCAGGGATGAGTGAGCACGTCCACCGAGACGACTTCGGCTCCCGCCTGGGGATGTGGCTCTTCCTGGTCACCGAGATGGTGCTCTTCGGCGGGCTCTTCATCGCCTACTCGTACATGCGGGCGAAGTATCCCGCCGAGTTCCATCATGCGGGCATGGAGCTCAACGTCCCCCTGGGCGTCATCAACACGCTGGTGCTTCTCACCAGCAGCCTCACGGTGGTCCTCAGCATCGTGGCCATCCAGCGGAGCGAGAAGGCCCGGGCCATGGGACTCCTGGGGGCCACCCTGGGCCTAGCGGCCGTATTCCTCGTCATCAAGGGCTTCGAGTGGGCGGCGAAGTTCCATCACGGCCTGTACCCGAATTCCGCGCACCTGGCCACCCTGCCCCCGGGGGAGCAGATCTTCTTCGGGCTCTACTTCACCATGACGGGCCTTCACGGGGTTCATGTCCTTGCGGGCATGGGCGTGCTGGCCTGGGTCCTCGCGATGATCGCGAAGAACCAGGTGCGCGCCGACCGCTACGTCCACTTGGAGAACGCGGGCCTCTACTGGCACCTGGTGGACGTCATCTGGATCTTCCTGTTGCCTTTGTTCTACCTGGCGGCGTGACATGAGCGACCAACCGATGTCCGAGACCCACACCGAGCACCCAGGCTACGGCACCTTCCTCAAGGTCTGGGCCGCCCTCCTGCTCCTGACAGGAACCCTGGTGGCCCTGAGCCATGTGAGCCAGACCGCCGCCGTCTGGGGCCTGCTCACGATCACGCCCCTCAAGGCGGGGCTGGTCTTCTACTTTTTCATGCACCTGCGGTATGAAGGCGCGCTGCTGAAGGGCGTGGTGCTGGTGACGCTGGGCACCCTGCTGATCTTCTTCGCGCTGCTCTTCGCCGACGTGGCCTTCCGGTAGGGGGAATCATGGATTGGTTGGAACAGGCCTCCACCTCCGCCTCGAAGTCCGACGCGGTCTTCTTCTTCGTCTTCGGCCTCTCGGTGGCCTTCCTGCTCTTCATCACGGTGCTGATGATCTACTTCGTCCTCCGCTACAGCCGGAAGCGGAACCCGAAGGCCGAGCAGATCGAAGGCCACACCGGGCTCGAGATCGTCTGGACCGTGGTGCCCCTGGTGATCTTCCTGGCCATCTTCTACTACGGGTGGACCAACTTCGAGTACATGCGGACGGCACCGAGGGATTCCATGGTGGTGAAGGCCAACGCCCGCCAATGGGCCTGGTCCTTCGAATACCCCAACGGCAAGCAGACCAAGGTGCTGTTCGCCCCCCTCAACCGTCCCATGAAGCTGGAAGTGCGCAGCTCCGACGTGGTGCACGGCTTCTTCGTACCCTCCTTCCGCCTGAAGATCGACGCCGTGCCATCCCGCTCGAACACCACCTGGTTCCAGGCCACCCAGCTGGGCTCCTTCGACATCCAGTGCACCGTCATTTGCGGCGTGGACCACAGCCTCATGCTGAGCAAGGT
>CAYZND010000124.1:0-9231 GCA_964479495.1 uncultured Mesoterricola sp. | reverse complement strand
AACCCCTTTGCAATCAACGCGGCTCCTTCCGCTTACTTGGACACGCTCCTAGGGTTGGCCTCGGCCTCCGAGGCGGGCATCCTGGGGCGATCATGGCCCACCACACGCCCAAGTCGGGGTACGCCTCCCTCGTTCAGCGCCTGAACCGGTTCCCGCAGGGGGCACCGCCCTCGGAGACCCTCTACCGGATCCTCGGGCTGCTCTTCAGCGAGCGGGAGGCCGCCCTGGTAGCGCAGCTGCCCATCCGCCCCTTCACGGTGTCCCGGGCCGCCCGGGCCTGGAAGGTGAGCGAGGCCGAAGCCCGCAGGACCCTCGACGCCCTGGCGGAGCGCTCCATCCTGCTGGATGCCGTGGACCCCGCCGGGGAGACCACCTACGCGCTGCCCCCGCCCATGGCCGGGTTCTTCGAGTTCTCGCTGATGCGCCTGCGGGGGGACCTGGACCAGAGGGCTCTGGCAGAACTGTTCCATCAGTACCTCAACGTGGAGGAGGACTTCATCCGCGACCTGTTCGCGGTGGGTGAGACGCGTCTGGGGCGGGCTTTCGTTCAGGAGCCCGCTGTGCCGCCGGAACACTCCCTGCACGTCCTGGACTACGAGCGGGCCAGCGAGGTCATCCGAACCGCCTCCTGCATCGGGGTGGGGATGTGCTACTGCCGGCACAAGATGCAGCATCTGGGAAAGGCCTGCGACGCCCCCATGGACATCTGCATGACCTTCAACGGCTGTGCGGAGTCCCTCACGCGCCATGGAACGGCCCGGCGCATCGAGGCCGCCGAGTGCCTGGACCTGCTCCATCTGGCCTACGAGCGGGGCCTGGTGCAGTTCGGGGACAACGTAAGGAACCGGGTGGCCTTCCTCTGCAACTGCTGCGGCTGCTGCTGCGAGGCCCTGGTGGCCGCCCGGCGCTTCGCCGTGCTCCACCCCGTGCACACCACGAACTTCCTTCCGGAGGTTCTGGAGGGGGGCTGCAACGGCTGCGGGACGTGCGTGACCGCCTGCCCGGTGGAGGCCCTCGGGCTGGTCTCCGCCAACCTGGCGAGCGACCCGAACCGCCGGAAGGCGAAGCTGGATGCCACGGTGTGCCTGGGCTGCGGCGTCTGTGTGCGGGCCTGCCCCAAGAGCAGCCTCAGGCTCCGGCCCCGCCCCCAGCGGATCTTCACGCCCGTCGACACCGCCCACCGCGCCGTCTGCATGGCCATCGAGCGGGGCCAGCTCCAGAACCTGCTCTTCGACCATCAGGCCCTCGCCAGCCACCGGGCCATGGCTGCGGTCCTTGGGGTCATCTTGAAGCTGCCGCCCCTGAAACAGGCCCTGGCCTCCCGCCAGATGAAGTCGCGATACCTGGGAAAATGCCTGTCATCTCGTCGATCTATGGGTGACGATTTGTAATCCCAAGGATCTAAATATTGTGATCTGAAATCATAGTTTTCATGAATCCATTTCCGCCTGGATTATGCATAATGGTCTATTGCTACATTGTGATTTTCTAGGATTGACTTCCTCAAATAACAACCGCACTCTTGACGGAATGTTATGTGAGGGGCCAGTCCCTTAGCTGTCGCCACAACCTCAATTTTTGGAGTACTTATATGTTCCATGAACCTGCCTCCCAAGGAGGGAAGGATCCTGCTGCGCCCTACAAGACCCGTCTGGGTCTGTGGATGTTCCTGGTCTATGCCCTGATCTACGTGGGGTTCGTGGCCATCAACATCACCGCGCCCGTGCTCATGGAGGCCGAGATCATCTTCGGCCTCAACCTGGCGGTGACCTACGGCTTCTTCCTGATCGTGTTCGCCCTGGTGCTGGCGCTGGTCTACACGCGCCTGTGCAGCAGCAAGGAAGCCGAGTTGAACGAAACCGACAAGGGAAAGGACGCGTAGCATGGCCATTCTGATCTTCCTGGCCTTCGTCGGCTTCGTGCTGGGCCTCTCCTTCTACTACGGCAGCAAGACCAAGTCCGCCAGCGGCTACTACGCGGCCGGTGGTCAGATCCACTGGGGCGTGAACGGCATCGCCTTCGCGGGCGACTACCTCTCCGCGGCCTCCTTCCTGGGCATCTGCGGCATGATCGCCGTGGCCGGGTACGACGGCTTCCTTTACTCCATCGGCTACCTGGCGGGCTGGATCGTGGCCCTCTTCGTGGTGGCCGAGCCCATGAAGCGACTGGGCAAGTACACCTTCACGGACGCCGTGGACTCCAAGTTCAACTCCCGCGGCATCAAGCTCATGGCGGCCATCAGCACCCTGATCGTCTCCCTGTGCTACCTGATCCCCCAGATGGTGGGCGCGGGCGTGCTGGTGGAGCCCCTGCTGGGCATGCCCCACGCGGCCGGCGTCATCATGGTGGGCACCGTGGTGATCATCATCGTGGCCACGGCCGGCATGACCTCCACGACGTACGTCCAGTTCCTCAAGGGCGGCCTGCTCATCGTCTTCTCCCTCGTCATCACCATTGCCGTGCTCGTGCGCGGCTTCTCCACCAAGCCCGACCAGGGCGGCAAGGTGCCCTTCCACGAATATGCGACCCTGGCCGCCGACGTGAAGGACGGCAAGCTGGCGCCCAGCGACGCGGCCTGGTCCGTGGTCGAGTCCAAGGCCATCAAGAACCACACCTTCGTGAAGCTCGCCAAGGACGGCAAGGAATCCTGGTGGATGGAGGAGGAGAAGGACGGCAAGAAGGTCTTCGAGGAGATCCAGTGGGAGTCCCTGAAGGCGGGCGAGGCCAAGGTCGTCAACGGCGAGTCCGGCGGCAAGCTGCGTCAGGTCGGCAACCTGGTCTCCATCGCCGGGGATTCGGCCCCTGAGGCCAAGACCGGCTCTGTGGGCCCCTTCGAGTTCCTGGCCAAGATCGGCGACAAGAAGACGACGGTGCTCCAGTGGAAGCTGGAGAAGTTCAAGGATGCCAGCGGCGCCGATGTGACCGTCCACTACCCCTACACGACCGCGGGCAGCAAGCTTATGCGTCCCGGCGTGAAGTTCAAGGTGGAAGGTACCATCCTTGAGCGCATCGACTTCGTCTCCCTGATGCTGGCCCTCTTCCTGGGCACGGCCTCGCTTCCCCACATCCTGATCCGCTACTACACCGTTCCCAGCCCCGCCGCTGCGCGCAAGTCCACCATCGTGGCCATCGCCGCCATCGGCTTCTTCTACATCCTGACCCTCTACATGGGCCTGGGCGCCATGACCCATGGCGTGGTCAACCCCCTGGACAACAACATGTCCGCGCCGCTGCTGGCCCGGTCCTTCGGTACCGTCCTCTTTGCGGTGATCTCCGCCATCGCCTTCGCGACGGTGCTGGGCACCGTCGCCGGGCTCATCGTGGCCTCCTCCGGTGCCGTGGCCCACGACCTGATGGACCGGTACATGAAGATCAAGATGGACGAGAACCAGAAGGTCAAGGCCGGCCGCATTGCTGCAGTCGTGGTGGGCATCCTGGCGATCATCCTCGGGATCATCTTCAAGGGCCAGAACGTGTCCTTCCTGGTGGGTCTGGCCTTCGCCGTGGCGGCCTCCGCGAACCTGCCGGCCGTGGTCATGCTGCTGTTCTGGAAGCGGACCACCGCCAAGGGCATTGCCGCGTCCATCGCCGTGGGCGTGGTGAGCTCCCTAGTGCTCATCGCCATGTCCCCCTCCATCTTCAAGCAGTTCGGCCTGGATCCGGCCAATGCCCCGATCCCCTTTGACAACCCCGGCATCGTCTCCATCCCCCTCAGCTTCCTGACCCTCGTGATCGTGTCGCTGATGACGGAGCGCAAGCTGGCCGAAGGGGTCACCGAGTAGGCCTGCCTCTGCGAGATGTACTTTTACAAGCGGCGCCCCCGGGCGCCGCTTGCCTTTTCGCCTCATCATGGGAGTCATGAACGCCGCCACCCTCAAGGTGAACCTCCACTGCCACTCAAACCTGAGTGACGGGGAACTCGCGCCCGAGGAACTGGCCGCCCTGCTGGCCCGGGCGGGGGTGCGGTACGCCGCCCTCACGGACCACGACACGGTGCAGGGACAGAGCGTTTTCCGGAGCGCCCTCGCCCAGCACGGCGTCGGCTACGTGGCCGGTCTCGAGATGACCGCCCTGGACGACGAGGGTCCCGTCCACCTGCTCGTCTATGGCTTTGATCCGGCCTCGTCCCACCTGGAGAAGGCCCTGAAGCGGACGGAGCCCGAAGGGGAGGGCCTTCCGGTGAAGAAGGCCATCGAGTGGGCCCACCGGGCCGGGGGGAAGGTGTTCCTGGCCCATCCCTTCGTGCTGGCCGTGGACCGGGACACCCTCAAGCTGCGCCTGGCGAGGCTGCAGGCCCTTGGCCTGGATGGACTGGAAGCCATCTACGCGCCCTACTCCCAGGCGCAGATCCTGGTGCTTCTGGACCTGGCCCGGGAGATGGGTCTCGCGGTATGCGCGGGATGCGATTTTCATGGCCCGGACCGAATGGGGCTGTCCGATCTGGGCATGAACATGCCCCTGGATCTTTGGCGGGCGTTCCGGAACACCTTGCTATCCTCTCCGGGGAAAACCACCAAGACCCGTCCCCAGGCCGCTGATCCCATGAAACGTGCCCTGCCCAAGCTGGAGTGGAAGAACTTCCTGCTCCGGATCCTGATGCCCACCCTGCTGGCCATCGGGCTCCTGGTGGTGCCCATCTTCGTCTACGTGATCCCGGGCTTCGAGGAGGCCCTTCTCACCCGCAAGAGCGAGATGATCCGCGAGCTCACCAACTCGGCCTGCAGCATCCTCCAGGAGTACCACCAGGATGTCCTGGCGGGGCGCATGGGGAAGGCCGAGGCCCAGAAGGCGGCCGCCGAGCGGCTCCAGTTCCTGCGCTACGGCAAGGAAGGCAAGGACTACTTCTGGATCACGGACCTCCAGCCCCGGATGGTCATGCACCCCTATCGCACGGACCTCAACGGCCAGGATCTGACCAACTACGTCGATCCAAAGGGGACGCGCGTGTTTGTGGAATTCGCACGACTGGCCCAGGAGAAGCACGAAGGCTATCTCGAGTATGTCTGGCAGTGGAAGGACGATGCCACCCGGGTGTCTCCCAAGCAGTCCTACGTGCGCCTCTTCGAGCCATGGGGATGGGTGGTGGGGACGGGTCTCTACCTGGAGGACGTCCATGCGGAGATCTCGGCCCTCACCAGCCGGGTCATCCATGTGAGCCTCGCCCTGGCCTTGGTCATCGCCCTTCTCCTGCTGTTCGTGGCGCAGCAGAGCTTCCGCATCGAGCGCAAGCGGCTGCTGGCCGAGGAAGCCTTGAGGGAGTCCCACGAGAAGTACCGGACCCTGGTGGAGGCTTCCAAGGAAGGCACACTCATGATCCTGGAAGGCCGCTGTGTCTTTGCCAACCAGACCTTCCTGAACCTGATGGGGTACTCGGAGGAGGAATGGGCCCTGGTGGAGCTGGACGAGGCCTTCAGCCTCCGGGAAGGGACGATGAGCCGCTGGGCCCAGGCCATGCAGGATCCCGCCTCCGTGCTGCACTCGGTCGAGGCGCACCTGCGGATCCGGGATGGGCAGGACGTGGAGGCACTCATCACTCCCGAGCGCATCGTGCTCGGGGACAGGGATGGCGTGATCCTCATCGTGCGGGATCTCAGTGTCCAGAAGGAGGTCCAGGCGGCCTTGGATGAGAGCCAGTCACGGTTCCGCAGTGTGGCCGAGAACCTGAAGGTGGGTGTGTTCCGCGCGCTCATGGACCGTCGGCTGACCATCGTCGAGGCCAATGCGGCCGCGGAGCGTCTCCTGGGCGTACCGGCGGGGGATGGCGGACTCCGCGAGTGCCTCGGGGCCGGGGAGGACTTGGAAAGCCTGAGGGATGAGCTGTTGGGGCGAGGCGAGGTCCGGGAGCGGATGGTGCGGCTTTCCGACGGAACCCTGGTGTCCTTGACCGCCACCCTGGTGCGGGACGAGGCCAGCGAGCCGAAATTCTGCGACGCCATCGCGGAGGATGCCACTGCACGAACGCGGGAAGCGGTGGAGCGGGATTCGCTCATCGCCGACCTGCAGACCGCCCTGCTGTTCCTTGGAGAACCCGTGAAGCGCTTCATGCGCGAACCCCTCGCGACGGGGTTCCAGACCAGCGTGGCCCAAGCCGCAGTGCTCATGAACCGAGATGACGTGGGGGCGCTGCTGGTCCAGGCGCCCACCGGCGAACCCATCGGGCTTGTGACGGATCACGACCTGAGGCAGCGGGTGGTCGCGCGGTCCCTTGATCCAGCCCGGCCCGTGTTCGAGATCATGAGCTCGCCGCTGCTGTCCGTCACGCCCACTGCCCAGGGGCACGAGGCCCTGGAGCTGATGCGCGAAAAGGGCGTCCAGCACCTGGTGGTGAAGGATGAGAGCGGCTCCGTCGTCGGGCTGGTGCGGGGGCAGGACCTGCTTCAGGTGGATCACTACCCCCTTGTGTTCCTCTCCCGGTCCATCAAGGAGGCCAGCCGGCCGGAGGCTGTCACGGAGCATCGCCGCCGTCTGCCCGTGCTCGTGAAGTCCCTCATCGACAGCGGCGCAAAGCCGATCCACATCTGCCGGGCCATCTCGGCCGTCTCCGACATTGTCACCGAGAAGCTGGTGGCCTTTGCGGAGGCGGAGCTGGGATCCGCGCCCGTGCCCTATGCCTTCCTGGCCATGGGCAGCCAAGGACGGGAGGAGCAGACCCTCTTCTCGGACCAGGACACGGCCATCCTGTTCGATCTTCCCCCTGGAATCCGGTTCGAGGACGTCCAGGCCCATCTGCTGCAGGTCGGAGACCGCGTCTCCGGGTGGCTGGAAGCCGCGGGCTATCCCATCTGCAAGGGGGGCATGATGGCCCGCAACCCCCGCTGGTGTCAGCCTCTCTCCCAGTGGAAGCGCTATTTCAGCGGGTGGATTGGCCTGGCCGAGCCCCAGAACCTCATGGAGTTCAACACCTTCTTCGACTTCCGCTGCATCCACGGCGATGCTGGGCTCACCTCGGCCCTGCGGGCGCACATCCGCAGCGAGCTAGCCTCCAACGAGCCCTTCTTCGGCTACATGGCCCAGGACGCCCTGCAGTACAAGCCGCCCCTCGGGTTCTTCGGGAAGATCGTGACGGACACGGACATCCATGGGCACAAGACCTTCAACGCGAAGGATGCGATGGCCTCCATCGTCAATTTCGCCCGCCTTTACGCGCTGAGGCATGGGGTCGTCGAGACCAGCACCTTCCACCGGCTGCGCCGCCTCCAGGAGCTGGGGGTGCTCACGAGCACGGGCTACGAGGATCTGTCCCAGGCCCACGATTTCCTCATGGCTCTGCGGCTGCGGCACCAGGCGGAACGCCTCAGCGCCGGCTTCCAGGCGGACAACGACATCGAGCTGAAGAGCCTCACCAGCATCGAAGAGAACCTGCTCAAGCAGGTGTTCGCCCAGATCACGACCCTCCAGAAGAAGATCAACTACGACTTCCTGGGGGCGGGGTAGGGCCGGAATCCCGACTGTGGTAGAGATGGAAGTGGAGGTAGTTGGATGGGCTTTGCGATCGGTTCCCGCTGGGATGCGCTGGCGACATGGATGGAGGCCACGGGCTGGCACAGGCTCCAGAAGCTGGGGGCGGCCCTGGTCGCCTGCTTCGTCATTCTCTGGGCGGTCAACCTCGTGGCCCGGGCGGTACGGAAGGCCGTGGACGATGGCAACGAAGGCGTGACCTCCGATGCCGAGCGGCGGGCGGAGACCCTGGGCTCCGTGCTCAAGAACGCAGCGCGGGTGCTGGTGGGGGTCTTCTTCGTGCTGGTGACCCTGCAGGAGTTCGGCGTCAACATCCAGCCCCTGCTGGCGGGGTCCGCCGTGGCGGGCGTGGCCCTGGGCTTCGGCGCCCAGACGCTGGTGAAGGACATCATCGCGGGATTCTTCCTGCTCATGGAGAACCAGTTCGGCGTGGGCGACATCATCGACGTGGACAACAAGCACAGCGGCACGGTTGAGCGTATGACCCTCCGGGTGACCCAGATCCGGGACATGGAAGGCCGGGCCCACTACCTGCCCAATGGAACCATCAGCCAGGTGGTGGTGCTGAGCAAGGACTACGCCCGGGCCCTGGTGGATGTTGAGATCAACAACGACCAGGACATCGACCGCGTCATGGCGCTGCTCAAGTCCCTCGGCGAAGAGCTCAAGAAGGACCGCCCCGATGCCGTGCTGGAGCCCACGGAGGTGCGGGGCGTCGAGACCATGAGCGCCACGGGCTGTACCATCCGGACCCTCACGAAGACGGGTCCCGGCCTGCAGTGGGAGATCGCCCGGGAGTTCCGCCGACGCATCTTGCTGCGCTTCAAGCAGGATGGCATCGGCATGCCGCTGCCCCAGCGGGTGGTGTGGACCAAGCAGGGGCACCCCACCGAGCCGGGCGACTGAGCGTTGTGACCAACATCATGGGAACGGAGACCTGCTCGCGGGCGTCCCAGGGAGGGTGAACCGGTTGGCTTCCGTCACCCGGCTCCTGTAAGCTCCCTCCAGCACCTGCATCCAGGAGTCCACCATGGGCGACCCCCTCTTCTGGCACCGCCTGCAGTTCGGGTTCACGGCGGCGTACCACTACCTGTACCCGCAGCTGACGATGGGTCTGGCGCTGCTCATCGTCGTGTTCAAGGTCCTGGGGCGGAAATCCGGCAACGAGCGGTACCTGGACATGGCGCGCTTCTGGATCCGGATCTTCGGCATCAACTTCGCGGTGGGCGTGGTGACGGGCATCCCCATGGAGTTCCAGTTCGGGACGAACTGGGCGCGCTTCAGCCACCTGTCGGGGGGCGTCATCGGACAGACCCTGGGCATGGAGGGCATGTTCGCCTTCTTCCTGGAGAGCTCCTTCCTGGGCCTGCTCATCTGGGGCGAGAAGAAGATCGGACCGAAGCTCCACTACCTTGCGGCCTGGGCCCTCTTCCTGGGCAGCTGGCTCTCCGGCTACTTCATCGTCGCCACGAATGCCTTCATGCAGCACCCGGCGGGCTACACGATCGCCGCCGACGGCACCTATCAGATCGCCAGCTTCTGGGCCTACGTGCTGAACCCCTGGGCCCTGGTGCAGTACTTCCACAACATGATGGGCGCCGCGGTGACGGGCTCCTTCTTCGTCTCCGCCGTGGGCGCCTACTGGGCCCTGAAGGGCATCCACCTCGACGCCGCCCGGCTCAACCTGCGGGTGGGTGTCACGGCGGGTCTGTTGGCCAGCCTCCTGGTGGCGTTCCCCTCGGGGGATCACCAGGGCAAGATGGTCGCCAAGCA
>CAYZND010000123.1:0-9252 GCA_964479495.1 uncultured Mesoterricola sp. | reverse complement strand
CAGAACCCCTCGGGCAGGCGGGCCTTCAGGAAGGCGCCGTCGAAGGGGGCGTGGTGGGCCACCCAGAGCCGGCTTTCCAGGCGCGTGGCCAGTTCCAGGGCCACCCGCTCCCAGGCCGGCGCCTCCGCCAGCATGGGCAGCGTGATACCGGTCAGGCGCTGGATGCCTCCGGGCAGCGGCCCTTCGATGGCGCACAGGGACTCCCAGCGATCCTGCACGACCGTCCCTTGAAGGAAGACGACGCCCACCTCGGTGATCTCGGAGGGAGGGAGATAGCGGTCATGCAGGTTCCAGCTGCCCCGCGGCATCCCGCCGGTCGTTTCCAGGTCGAGGACAGCGAAGGCCAGTTCGCGCAGCGAAGGAACCTCGACCGGGGGCAGGAGCAAGGCATCTCCGTGGGGGTGTACCCAATCTACGTCGCGGGGGGCGGCGCCGCGAGGGGCAGCGTTCACCCGCTAATGAGGGTCTTGAGGCCTTCCCGGAAGAGCACTTCGACCTTGCGGCCATTGCGCCGCTGGACCTTGCCCAGTCCGAAGGAGGGATGGTCCATCCAGGCGCCTTCCTCCCAGCGCTCGGCCACGCTGTAGGCCTTGGCCCGGGCCCCAGCCTGGTCCTGGATCATGAGTTCCTGGAACCGTGAAGGGCTGGTGGCAGGCTTCGGCGCGGCGGCCGTGGCCATGCGCGGGATCCTGGGGGAAGGTTCAGCCTTGGCGGGCTTCTCGGGCCGGAACTTGTGCACCGAGTTGCAGTTCACGCAGATCAGCTTCTCGGGAACCCCGTCCGTGATGGAGAGGATGCGGTGCCTCGTCTCTCCCTTGCATCGCCCGCAGGGGGCGTCCACTTCCATGCCGGCGTAGTAAGACTTCGTCATATCCACAGTCTAGCGCGACCGGGAAGCCCCTGGCTCGAGGTGACACGGTGGAAAAGGGGGGCGACCGTCACAAAGCGACCTGACTATCCTGGAGCCCATGACGGTCTTTACCACGGCCTGCCCCCGCAACTGCACGAGCACCTGCGCCATGAAGGTGCGGGTGGAGAACGGGCGGCTCCTGGCCATCGACCCCCATCCGGGCAACCGGGCGACCCCGGAGGGTCCCTGCCTGAAGGGCCTCAGCTACCTGGAGCGGGTCTATTCGCCGGAGCGAATCCTCCACCCCCAGCGCCGGAAGCCCAAGGGCGGCCATGAGCGGATCTCCTGGGAGGATGCCCTCGACCTTCTGGCCGAACGCTTGGTGCGCGTCCGGGACACCCATGGCCCCCAGGCCGTCTTCTATTACGCGGCCAGCGGCACCAAGGGGCTTCTCAACGGGTGCGGTCTGGCCTTCTGGCGCGCCTTCGGTGGCTGCACCACCACGTACGGGGACCTCTGCTGGCCCGCCGGCCTGGAGGCCACGCGCCTCACGTTGGGCGACAACCGGAACAGCGCGCCCTGGGACATCGCCCAGGCTCGTCTGATCGTCATGTGGGGGAAGAACGCGGCGGAGACCAACCTCCACCAGATGCGCTTCATCGATCAGGCGCTCGAGCGCGGCGCCACCTTCGTGGTGGTGGACCCTCGGCGCACTCAGAGCGCCGAGCGGGCCCACCAGCTGGTGCAGCCGCGGCCCGGTACCGATGGGGCCCTGGCCCTGGGGTTGGCCCACCTGATCATCCAGGATGACCTGGTCGATCATGATTTCATCGAGGCCCATGTGCTTGGCTACGAGGCCTTCGCTGGGTCCGTGGAGCCCTGGACGCCTGTGCGCACGGCAGAAGTCACCGGCGTCCCCGAGGCTCACCTCAGGCGGCTGGCCCAGGACCTGGGGCGGGTGAAGCCCGCGACCATCTGTGTGGGCTTCGGCATGCAGCGCTACACCAACGCGGGCCAGACCGTCCGCGCGATCCTGGCGCTGCTTGCCATCACCGGCAACCTTGGCAGACCGGGCGCCGGCTGGGTCTATGCGAACCTCGCCACGCAGATCTTCGGTTCCGTCAAGGATCCCCTCGACTGCTATCCCCCTGAGATCCCGGAAGGTGCTGTGCGCGTATCCATCAGCACGGCACGCCTGGGCAGGGACATGCTCGCCCAAGGGAACCCGCCCCTGGCCTTCGCCTGGGTGGAGCGGGGCAATCCCCTCAGCCAGAACCCCGAGACCCACCGGGTGCTGGAGGCCTTCCGCAGGCTCGACTTCCGCGTGGCGGTGGACGAGCGGCTCACGGACACGGCCCTGGAGGCGGACTTGGTGCTGCCCAGCAAGAGCCTCTTCGAGCAGTCGGACGTCATCGGCGCTTACTGGCACGGCTACCTGCAGCTGCGCCAGAAGGTGATCGATCCCCCCGGGGAGGTCAAGCCGGAAACGGAGATCTATCGCGCCCTGGGACTCCGCCTCGGGATGGCGCCGGACCTGCTCGACGGGATCCTGCCCAGGCTGGGCGAAGAGGAGGCTTGGCTCCAGGCGAGGCTGGACCCCTTCGGGATCACCCTGGATCAGCTCCGGGAAGGTCCGGTGTTGGCACCGGGTTCGGAAGAGGTGGCCTTCGCCGATGGTCGCTTCACGACCCCATCCGGCCGCATCGAGCTCCACAGCGAGGAAGCCGCCCGGCGCTGGGGCGTGGATCCGCTGCCCTCGTACTCCGAACCGCTGGAATCCGCCGCCAGCGGGAAGGGACGCTTCCCGCTCCAACTGCTCACGCCCAACACGAAGAACGGCATCCACAGCCAGTTCCTGAGCCTCGATGTCATCCGGCCCTTCGAACCGGAGCCGGTGGCCGTCCTGGGGCCGGAGGACGCCGCACGCAGGGAACTCCGTCCGCGTGATCGGGTACGCATCCACAACGACCGCGGCGAGCTGCATCTCCCGCTGCGCATCGACCTGGGGCTCCGGCCCGGGGTGGTGGTCGTCGTGAACGGCTGGCAGCGGGCCTCCGGTGGCGGCGTGAACGTCCTTTCCGAGGGGCGGGAGACGGACATGGGGCACGGCGCGGCCTTCCACGACAACCTGGTCGAGGTGGAGAAGGCGCCATGAAGCCGGCCTTCGTCGTGGACCTCAACCGCTGCACCGGGTGCCAGGCCTGCATCGTGGCTTGCTGGATGGAGAACCGGGACCACCAGCGGCTGCCCTGGCGGCAGGTGCACACCTACAATGCGTTCCACCACCCGCTCCATCCCACGTTCCATCTCTCCCTGGCCTGCCACCACTGCGAGCACCCCGCCTGCCTGGCCCAGTGTCCGGCGCGCGCCTACAGTCGGGACGAGGCCACGGGTGCCGTGCTGATGGACCCCGCGCGGTGCATGGGCTGTCGGTACTGCACCTGGGCCTGTCCCCACGACGCCCCGAAGTTCGAGCCCCGGGCGCGGGTGATCGAGAAGTGCACCTTCTGCCAGGCGCGCCTGCAGGAGGGGCTTGAGCCCGCCTGTGTGGCCCGCTGTCCCGTGGAGGCGCTGGCTCTGGATCCCGACCGTTCCCTTCTGTCCGAGGCCTCCGTGTCCGGTTTTCCCGCCTCCGCGCTCGAGCCGGGCATCCGCTTCGTGCCGCTCCGACGCGCGGAGCCGCCGGAGGCTTCGCAGGTGGCTCCCGCGGCCAGCCTGAGCCGGTTCCTGGACGGGCTCCTGCCCGCACCGCCCGCGAAGATCACGCTCCGGGGCGAGTGGACGCTGGTCCTGTTCACGACGGTGCTGTCGCTCCTGGCGGCCTGGCAGGCCGCGTCGCTCTTCGGCGGACCTCCGTCGCGACCCTGGGTCCAGGTGCTGCTGGGCGCCGTGGCCATGGGGCTCAGCACCTGGCATCTGGGCCACCCGGAACGTGCCTGGCGGGCACTCCTGAACGTGCGCCATTCCTGGCTGAGCCGCGAGATCGCCCTGGTGTCCCTCTTCCTGGGGTTGATCGCGATGCAGGCGCTTGGCGGGCTAGAGCCTCGCACCCTGGGCTGGGCCGCGACCCTCACAGGCTTCGCCGCGCTCTTCGCCGTGGATCGCATCTACCGCGTGGCGCTGAGGACAGGCCCCTGGGACCTGCACAGCGCTCATGTGCTGCTGAACGCGCTGTACCTGTTCGGCTGGCTGTCACCCTTCCGGTCCGTGGCCGTGGTGGCCGGTGCGGTCAAGCTGCTGCTCTACGGCCATCGCACGTGGCACGCTCACCGCCACGGACGCCCACCCCGGATGGCATGGAGTCTGGCGAGGATCCTCACGGGTTTCCTGGCGCCGTGGTTCCTGCCCGGCCACTTGGCGGCGGCATCAGCGCTGTCGGGGGACCTGCTGGACCGCTGCGAGTACTACGACGAGCTGGACATCCCCTCCCCGGCGAACCAGATGGTGCGGGAGATGCGGAAGCAGATGGGCCTGTAGCGCCGCTTCCGGCTCACTTCGTGACGTAGGCCTTGTACTTCATGTCCTCGCTCAGGACATGCTCCTTCAGCCAGTCCTGGGTCATGGCCAGCAGCTTCTCGGCGAGGGCGGGCGTCGGGTTGGCGTGGTAGGCCTGCTGGATGAGGGCAATCTGCTCCCTGAAGAGCCGATGGTTCACCCGGTGGGCCTCCAGGTCGGGATAGTGGATCTCTTCCAGGAGCCGCTCTTCCGAGTCGAAATGCATCTGGGCATAGTTCGCGAGGAACTGGATCCGCTCCTCCACGGCGTCCGTGGAGAGATCCGGCAGGGCCGTGGCGAAGCTCCGGATGGTCTCGAAGAAGATGTGGTGATAGGCGTCCATCATGGGATCGCCGACGCTGAACCGGGCTGTCCACTGGGTGAATTCCATGGGCCTACTCCTCGGGCGTCAGGTAGGGCGTGAACTTCCTGTCCTCGGTCTGGATGTGGTTGATCCACCACTGGCGGGCCTCGATGGCGGTCTGGGCGGTAAGCTCCGGCGTGGGGTTCTTCTCCAGCTCCCCATGCAGGATCATCATCCGGCGATGGAAGCGCTGATGGATGGCCTGGTGCTGCTCCAGCTCCGGGTAGCCCGCGTCCTGCAGAAGGCTCTCCTCCTCGGCGAAGTGCATGGCGCAGTACATCAGGAGGAAGGCCATCCGCTCCATGGCCGCAGCCATGGTGCCTGCCGCTGCCGCCTGGTCTATCTGCTCCACGGCCTCGAAGAAGATGTGGTGATAGGAGTCCAGGCTGGCGTTGCCCACCCCGTATTGCTGCACCCATTCCGGGTAGTCCATCCCGCCTCCACCGTGATGGGAACCAGACTAGAACGAGGCGGGGGCGATGGGAATGTTCTTCCGACGGCGCTGCTGATGGCCTAGCCCAGGGAACGGAGGGACTGAAGCTCCGAAGCCAGGTTCTCCGCAGCTTGCCGGTTGTAGCTTCTGGCCCGGAACCAGTCCGAAGTGAAGAGCTCATCGTGATCGGCCATGTCCAGGAACACCGCAAGGATCGTGGCGCGGGCTTCCGAGAAGACCCTATCCGGGATGTCCGCGTATCCCTTCCGCACGGCGGTGGCGTACTGGGCGTATTCCTTGGGGGGGCGACCCAGCATGGAGAGGTCGACGTCCCGCATCCACGCGGACACGGGCTCCAATCCGCGCTCCTGGCGCACGGAATACCGCGTGGCGAGAATCGCGGCCTCCACCCTGGCGCAATCTTCCGCAGGTGCGTTCATCACCTCTGCGAGGAACGCCACGGCATGGCGTGCAGAGGCCTCCTCGTCCCCCTCGCCCGGCTGAACGGGAAGCGGTCCACCTCGGTACACCAGATCATGGAAGAAGATGGCGCACTCGAGCTGTCGGCGCTGGTCCGCGGTCAGGATGTGCCCGTTCTGTGCGAGCGCATCGGCCTCCGAGAGGCAGTGGGCCACATGGGAAAGCCCGTGGTACCAGCGACCTGGAGCCTGGTAGGAGGGCAGGAGGTGCTGACCGAACCAGGCTTCGGCTTCGCGGCTTGGGGCGCGCCGGGAGTCCAGCTTCCCGGAGATCGAAGCAAAGCTTTCGACCAGCCGGATCCACCTCGAGAGAAGCGTCGCTTCGAGCAGGGCCCGGTATCCCTCCTCGGGCAGGAAATCGGCGACGGCGTAGGCCCATCCCACCGGTCCCATCAAGGCCTTCACGAAAGAGGAGCTGACGGAGGACAGGCCTTTCGGCGGGATCAGGAAGACCGTCTGAGGCCCTTCGAACAGCTCCTTATTCGTCTGCCGGAGGAGGTCTTCCAGATCGAAATCAGCGGTGGACCGAAGGCCCCGCAGCAGGTAGTCCACCCCTTTCCGGTTCGCCACCTGGGCGATGAACTCCGAGGAGGTGCCGTCGACCCGCACATTGGGCAGACCCAGCCGGGTGACCGCCCTCTCGATGATCGAGCGTCGCTCGGCCGGGGGGAACATCTCCTTCTTGGCTGGGTTCACGGCCACGAGCACATGCAGCACATCGAACAGCCGAGCGCCTTCCTGGATCATCCAAAGGTGCCCTGTGGTCAGTGGGTCGAAGGACCCCGCAAAGATGGCTTGTCGCATGTGGATTCCCTGCGGTCTGTGTTCAACGGGAACGAGGTTTCCGGATCATCACTTCCTGCGCTGGGTCATCCCAGCCGGTCTCTTGAAGAGCAGGCTGACGCCCATCGCCACCAAGCCAACCAGGGACCAGGCAATACCCATGAGCGCAGCGTAGCCGCCATAGGCAGGCATGTTCACCGAGGGGAGGAAGGGCAGGTAGGCGACCTCCACCCGGGTGAACAGGGCCCCTTGGGCGGCCGTCATGGCGGTGCCGCTGTAGGACTGGCCATCCCCTGTGGTGAAGGTGTAGCGGACCCAGGTGGCACCCCGGGAGCTCACGGTGTTCTCTTGGTAGGCGATGTGTCCCGGCACCCGGCGGCCAGCCGCCCACAGGACGCCTTTGGAGAGACCCTGGGCCAGGCACAGACCCCCGGCGACGAGGAGGATCCAGGAGGTGGCGGTGCGTCGGGTCCGGCGCGGCTTCATGCCCCCAGGGTAGCGGGGAGCGGTGGATGGGGTGGGGGGCTTGCCTTCGTTTGGATAAAAGTCCAAACTAACAACTCTTGTTCAAGGTGACTGGATGGTGGTGCCCGTGTCAAGCAAGGAGCGGATCCTGGATCTGATCCAGGCCAATCCCTTCATCTCCCAGCAGGAGCTTGCGGAACGGCTGGGCCTCACCCGCTCGGCGGTGGCGAGCCACATCGCGCAGCTCACGCGGGATGGCCGGCTGCTGGGGCGTGCCTACATCCTGCCCGGCCGAGAGCCCATCCTCGTGGCTGGGGGCGCCAACCTGGACCGGATCGCACGCGCTGCAGGACCCGTGGCCATGGGATCCAGCAATCCGGTCTCCGTCATGGAAACCTTCGGTGGCGTGGCCCGGAACGTGGCCGAGAACCTGGCGCGGCTGGGGCTGCCCGTGCGGCTCCTGACGGCCGTGGGGGACGATCCGGCCGGGACCGCGCTGCTGCGGCAGGCCCGGGAGCTGGGCATGGACACGGGAGCCAGCCTGGTGGCGGCGGACCGGCCCACGGGCACGTACACGGCCCTGCTGCAGCCCGATGGCGAGATGGTGCTGGCGCTGGCGGACATGGAAGTCATGGAGCGCCTCACGCGGGATGTATTCCTGAACCGTCGCAGCCACTGGGCATCGACGCGCCTGCGCGTGGCAGACTGCAACCTGCCGGCCGAGGTCCTCGACGTGCTCGTGGAGGACAGTCGCCGGGAGGGCGTGGAGCTGGTCCTGGTGGCGGTCTCCGAGCCCAAGATGAAGCGGCTGCCGGAGCGCCTGGAAGGCGTGGCGGCGATGATCCTGAACCGCGGGGAGCTCGCCGCCCGGCTGGGGCGCACCCTCAGGAACCGCAAGGCGCTCGTGGAAGCCGCTCGCGCCCTGCAGGCCCAAGGCGTCCCGAGGGTGGTCGTCACCCTTGGGGCCGAAGGCGTGCTCAGCCTGGACGGAAGACAGGGGCCCGCGTTCCTTCCCGCGCCCAAGACCAGCGTGGTCGATGTCACGGGGGCGGGGGATGCCTTCTCCGCCGGCGTCATTGCAGGCCTGGTCCGCTTCCAGGGCGATCTATCACGCGCCTGCCGCCTGGGCCTCCGTCTTGCCGCACTTACGCTGTCCAGCGCATCCAGCGTCGCCCCCTCCCTCTCGCCCGCCCTCCTCGACGAGGACGCGGCAGCCCCTTCCACGTGATGAGGTCCTCCATGCATCCTGCCCTCCAGCTGACCCCCGAAGTCGCCGAAGCCCTGGCCCAAGGCCGTCCCGTGGTGGCGCTCGAGTCCACCATCATCTCCCACGGCATGCCCTACCCCCAGAACGTGGAGACCGCCCGCCAGGTGGAAGCCCTGATCCGCGAAGAGGGCGCCATCCCCGCCACCATCGCCATCTTCGACGGCCGCATCCATGTAGGCCTCGCGGATGATGAGCTGGAGCGCCTGGGCAACGCGAAGGACGTGGCCAAGGTGAGCCGCCGGGACCTGCCCCACGTGCTGGCTTCGGGGACCACGGGGGCCACCACCGTGGCCGCCACCATGATCGCCGCACACCTGGCGGGCATCCGCGTCTTCGTCACGGGGGGCATTGGCGGCGTGCACCGGGGCGCCGAGACCAGCTTCGACATCTCCGCCGACCTGATCGAGCTGGCCCAGACGCCCGTGGCGGTGGTCTGCGCGGGAGCCAAGTCCATCCTGGATCTGGGCCTGACGCTGGAGTTCCTGGAGACCCATGGCGTGCCCGTCATCGGGTACGGGACCGATCGCTTCCCGGCCTTCTTCACCCGCGACAGCGGCTTCCCCGTGGACTTCCGGCTGGATGGCCCCGAGGCCGTGGCGAGGCTGCTGGCGACCCAGTGGTCCCTGGGCTATGCCGGCGGCGCCGTGGTGGCCAATCCGATCCCGGAGGATCGCGCCATGGACAAGGAGGAGATCGACGCCATCATCGACCGCGCCCTGAAGGAGGCCGCCCGCCAGGGGGTCACCGGCAAGCGTGTCACGCCCTTCCTGCTGGATCGCATCAAGCAGCTGACGGGCGGGCGCAGCCTGACCGCCAACATCGCCTTGGTGAAACACAACGCCATCGTCGGGGCGGGCATCGCCCGGGCTCTGGCCGACCTTCAGAACACCAGGGCGTAGGCCAGCGCGAACACCGCCGAGGCATGCACGAAGGTGCTGACGGATTCCGACCGGGACTTGATCCAGTCCCAGAGCAGGATGCCGCCGAAGGTCAGGCTCCCGATCACAGGGACGAAGGCCGCGGCGTTGCGGAAGTCGAGGGCGTGGTACTGGGCGGTGGCGAGGCCGGGGGTCCAGGGCGTGCCGTAGATCAGCACCAGATGGCCCACGTAGACGT
>CAYZND010000122.1:6045-9321 GCA_964479495.1 uncultured Mesoterricola sp. | reverse complement strand
AGGAAAAGAAGCGAGAAAAACCATCCTGCTGGCTTGACAGAACACACACCACATCTCTGTTCCTGTCCCCTTACCAAGCTGTTCAGCAGGGAGAAGGGGATGCGCCTCGTCAAGACGAAGGCTGTGGCCATCTACAAGCGGCCCCTCGGTCCGTCTTGATCGCCGGGTCACCAGCCTCTGGCACGGGTCCACAGCCTGTGAGTCCAGCCGAAAAGCTGCACCATTTCGTGGGGTGGATCCTTCGGAATGTGGATAGGGCGTGGCCCGGGGGGAAAGTCACTGAAGAGACTTGGGATCTCTTCAAGGCCTTGTCACGATTTGGGCGAAACGGCGGGTCCAGGCAAAGGACGCGTGGGATAGTACTTCCGATAGATGCGCTTGAAGGTGCCGTCTTTCTTCATCGAATCAAAGGCCATCGACCACGCCTGCAATATCGATGGTGAGGTTCCTTTCGAAAACGCAATGAAGATCTGGACTTTCAAGAAGACAAAGGCTTCTTTCAAGCTATTCGGATCAATGCCTTCACCTTTGGCGAATTCCGTAATGGTCTCCGGACTGCTGACCAGGGCGTCGATGCGGTTGTCCATCAGCTTTTTCAGCATGATGGGCTGATTGATGGAACGGTCCAGATTCGTGAAACCCGCCTGGGTCAGAAACCGTTCACGGACGTCTTCCTTGTAGACGCCGATTTGACGCAACCGTTTGGCATCTTCCAGACTATTGATACGGATGTCCGACTGGGATCTCACAAAGAAGCTGTATTGAAGCTCCTCCGTCGGCCCCACCCACTCGAAGAGAGAATCTCGCTCCACCGTACGAGCCATGGATAGCAGCACCACATTGGGTCGGGATTCAATCTCCTTGTACCCCCTGATCCATGGAACGACTTCGATGGGATCCGCATTCCCGATCCTTTTCTGGATCTCCCGGACCATCTCCACAGCCAAGCCCGTCAACTGTCCATCGGATCCGATGAACTGGGCTGGTGGCGCGATTTCGGTGTAGATGCTCAGTGGCTCCGCGAGCAGGGGGAGCGCCATGCTCGCGACCCATATCCCAATGAACAGGCTCTTCCGCATGCCCTTCGTCCCATTCCAACCTGGTGATCCTCTAGAAGATGGCATTCGTCCATGAAACCTGGAGAATTGTAGATATCAGGGCACACGCGATCAAGAGCCATTCGCCGCCCTTGCCCGGGATCATGCGCCGGGCTCCGGCCATGGACATGGACCATGAACAGGTCTGACTGTCGCAATCCCTCCACTGGGACACGCTCACCACGGGGGCTCCGCCCGCTGAACCACCGCGATCATGGGTGTCCGGTTGTCCCCTCACGGCGGATGGCGGACGGCTTGCGCGGTTGCGCCCCACAACGGGCAATCCATGGAATCCCTCTCCGAACTTGCCATCTCCTGGCCCGCATCGAGGACCAGGGCGAGCCCCAGCAGGACCGGGAAGTGCGCCGGATGGCCAGGACCTCCCGCAGGCGGTCACGCCCCACAGAGCCGATGAGGCCGCCCCCCAGCCCCAGGCCGGTGGCGCCTAGGGAGATGCACTGGCAGGCGGTGTCGGGATGGGTGCCGAAATCCTAGGAGATCCGTGTGTCTCTCAGTACCACGAGGCAGGCGGAGGGCCGCTCCCTGGACCCGAGTCCCGACCACTCCTTCAGGTAGTCCGCCTAGGCCAGCTCCGAGAAGATCCGCGCGTTGGTCACCCGGTCGCAGGACAGCATGAACTTCAGCGGCTACAGGTTGCCCCCTAAGCCCACCGTCGCGTCGGGTCCACCCGCCCCTTCAGCACGTCCGGTCCAATCTCGGGCTCCACGTGGAAGCGGTGGAAGCCCTGGGTCATCCTTACCAGTCCCCGGATGTCCATGGGAGCCTCTGATCATGATTCCTTGCTGTTCCGGGAGATGGATCGCTTCGGCATTTGTCCTTTGAATCCACCGCATTGGTGCGAAAGGAAATACATCTCTAGCCAACGATGAAGGGGATGCAGAGGATGAACAGAGATATGGATCATGGGAACATGAGGGGATAGGCCCTGGATCGAGTGGCTTTTGCGGCATCGTCCACCGCATACCGGAATGGTCTCGGAGATGTCCCAACTTCCCCGATCAGTATCCGACGGCCTCGATCCACCCCTCGATCACCGGTGCGAAGTGGCCGGCATAGCGCTCCTGCAGCTCCGGCAGCCTCCAGTCGGTACCACCCACCGTACCGCGGCAGTGGGGGCTTCCACAGCGGCAAGTCTCGATGCCCCAGGCCGGGTCCGTCTCCCACAGCGCGTAGTCGATGGTCAGCTCTTCATCCTCTTCCACCACATCCCGGGTCACGAGGGTGATGGCATCCCGCATCCAGAGGTTGGAGTCGCAGCTATGGTTCAGGCAGTAGTCGTCGGCCTCGGGTGCGCCTGCAGGATCGCCCAAGTAGAGCCCTTCCTCGATCAACGTCACGGAGCCGGGTTTGGCCCGGCCTGCCTTCAGGTCCCCCTCGGTGAAGACGGTGCCGCCCCAGATCAGCACGACCTCGTCGCTGCCGAAGGACTCGCGGGCGAACATGCCCCGGCCATGCAGCGGAGAATCCCGCACCTCCACGCGGGGATCGATCCAGGGGGCAATGACGATGCCGGGCCTCAGCTTCACGGGTGCTCCTATTTTTCGGTGAGACTCAGGACGCCATCCCACTCGGCGGGAGGATGCTCGATCAGATCCCGGCACTGGGCGGCATAGGCCTTGGATGCCGGATCTTCCGGAATCTGTTCAAAGGCCGCCAGGGCCGCGGCGAACTGCCCCTCGTAGAACAAGGCCAGGGCGGCCTCGAAGGGTTCGAAGTGGGCCGGACGGGGCTCCCCCGGCAGACCCGCCAGCTCGTAGACGCGCACGGGGGCCTTTCGTCCCACCACACGCAGGCGGCCCAGTTCCCGGCCCATGAACAGGCCGCTGCTCGCTTCCCATGTGGTCTCGGAGATGAGGGCGTAGGTGCCGAAGGCCTTGTTGGCGCCCTCCAGCCGCGAGGCCAGGTTGGCCGCGTCCCCCAGAATCGTGTAGTTGAAGCGCTCGTACGAGCCCATGTTGCCCACGGCCACGAAGCCCGTATTCAGGCCGATGCGGGCCTTCACCACCGCGCCCGTGCGCTGCTCGAACTCCGCCCGGCGCTCGGCGAGCTTGCGCCCGCACCGGACCGCGGCCCGGCAGGCACGCACGGCATGGTCCGGCTGGTCCAGGGGCGCATTCCAGAAGGCCACGATGGCATCGCCGATGTACTTGTCCAGGTA
>CAYZND010000122.1:0-6035 GCA_964479495.1 uncultured Mesoterricola sp. | reverse complement strand
CCTTCCTCCTGGATGATGGCGCTCATGTCCGAGAGGTAGTCGTTCAGCAGCGCCGTCAGGACCGGCGGATCCAGGCGCTCCGAGAAGCTGGAGAACTTCTCGATGTCCGAGAAGAAGATGGTGAGTTCCCGCTTCTCGCCGCCCAGGGTCAGCTTGGCGGGATCCGCGATGATCTGCTCGATGACTTCCGCCCCCAGGTAGTGGCGGAAGGCATTCTTGAGGAACTTCTTCTGGCGCCCTTCCGTGGCGTAGTTCACTACCACCGCGCCCACCAGGGCGAGTCCCACACCCGCCTCGCTGGCCATGATGGGCCACCAGTAGCCCCGGGCATAGGCGAGGAAGCCCAACCCGAAAGGGATGGCCAGGAAGACCACAAATCCCAGCACCGTCTGCCAGGCTTTCCGGCTTAAAATCCCCGTGATGCCCGCCGCCACCGCCAGCAGGAGCACAGATGGAATGACGACCCTCAGCGGAGCATCGCGAAGAAAGGATCGCTCCAGAAAGTTGTCGAGCATGGTCGCATGCACTTCGACACCCGGATACTTGTCGCCGACCGGCGTGGGCTGAAGGTCGAAGAGGCCTGGGGCGCTGTAGCCGAAGAAAACATAGCAGTCCTTCAGGACCTTCGGATCGATGGAGGGGGTCTGCCCTTCCCTCAGTTGGAGTTCCGATTGGATGATCCCAGCGGCGCTGAACGTCTGGTGGGTGCCCGACGGCCCCAGGAACTCGAGCAGCGCCGCACCGCGGTTGTCGATGGGGATGCGGGTCTCGTCGATCCGGAACCATCCTGGCTCAACCGAGAGACGGGAGGATGTCCCCGCATGCGCCTGCCCGGCCAGGTAGGCCGCCAGGCCAAGGGATGGGAAGATGTGCCCGTCGAACACCTGGAACACCAGCCCCCGCCGGTAGACGCTGTCCGGGTCCGTAAGTCCCTTGACGTTGCCGAGCATCGCGGCGGCGTTCGCCACATCCGGCACGGGAATGGTGGCCGTGGGCGCCGGAGCCCAGACACCCGTCTGCTTCTGCCAAGCACCCAGACCTTCGATGGTCAGGTTCCTGGGGGGCATGTTCTGGGGCCACTGCGTCGCATCCCCCTGCTCCTTCATGGCCATCATGGCGGCGACGAAGGGAGCGCCTCCCTGGATCGATGCGCTGAAGAGCTTGTCGTCCTCGACACCGTACACCGACGGCTCGGTGTACATCACATCGAACGCCACGGCCTTGGCCCCGCCCCGCTTGCAGAAATCCAGCACTGCGGCGACCACCTGTCGGGGCCAAGGCCAGGACCATTGGTTTTCCTTTCGTCCCCAGTCGAGGCTCGGCTGGTCCACCATGATGAGCTTGATGCGTGCCGTGGCGGGGGAAGGCTTGGCCATGCGCCGGACCCGCATCATCCACGTGGCGTTCTCCCAGGCCTGGAGTGCGCCGCCCGTCCACAGGATCACGGCGATGACCGCCGCGCCCAGACCGATGAGCAGACCGTAACCGAAACGTCTCCGCATGCTCAGACCCGGGCTACCGCGGCCGTGAAGCGCTGCTTGCGGGCCGGTGGATCCGTCAGGGTGCCGGGGGTGCCCATGACCTTGCGCACGGCCTCGATGCGGTCCTTGGGCGTCGGATGGGTGGCCCCGAAGCCGTGACTGCCGGGCTTCAGCTTCTTCTGCATCTGGTCCAGCATGTCCACCAGCCCCTGGGGGCTGTAGCCCACCTTGCGCAGGATGCGCACGGCGGCCGCATCAGCCTCGAACTCCAGCTCCCGGGCGTAGCCCGAGTTCACCAGCGTGCCCGTGATGTCGCTGATGGTGCCTTCGAAGGCCTTGGTGACTTCCGCCAGCTGCTCACCGCCCAGGTTCTTGCCGGCTTCCACGGCCAGGGTCGTCAGCGCCGAGGTCAACCGCCCCTTCTTGATGGCCTTGAGCCCGTGGAGCTTCTCCACATGACCGATCTCGTGGGCCAGCACGGCGGCCAGCGCGTCCTCGTTGCGGCAGCAGCGGATCAAGCCACGGGAGACCAGGATGAGCCCTCCGGGTGCCGCGAAGGCGTTGATCTCCTCCGTGTCCATCACATAGAAGTGGTAGCCCCCGAAGGTCTCGGGCTTCTCCGAGGCCAGGGCCAGGGTCTGTCCCAGGAGGTTCACATACTGGTTGATGGCAGCCTGCTCGTAGGGCTTGTAGGAGGCGAAGATCGTGGCTGCCACGGAGCGCCCGATGTAGTACTCCTGCTCGGGCGTGATGTCCTGGAAGGTCTTCTCGATGGCCTCCGCGCTGCGGTTCACGGACTTGGCCTGGTCCTCGGAGATCTTGCCTGTGGCGACGCCCGCGGACGTGACGACCTTGGTGAGTTCACTGCAACCGGCCAGGATCAGGACAAGCGCCGGGAGCAGGTAGGCGGTGCGAACGTTCATTGCACACCTCCTTCCGAAGGCTTCACGCCCCCGGCGGCAAGGAAGGTCTGCATCTCCGGAGGAGCGATCTTGATCTTCTCCATGCGGTCCACGGCGGCGAAGTTCAGGTTCTTGTTCTTGGCTTTGTATTCGCTCTCCACCTGCGCGTTGAACCCCTTGCCCGCCAGGGCCAGCTCGTCGCTGGAGGCGCCGGTCTTGGCGGTGGTCGTCCCGGCGCTCATGGAGATCTTCTTGGTGGTCAGGGCGGACTTGTGCATCCAGCCGGTCTGGCCCTGGAGGGTCTTCACCTGCATCCAGTCCCCCTGCTGCTTGAGGACCTCGACGGACACACCATAGGGGACCGTGACCAGGATCTTCCCCAGGAAGGTGGGGGTGACGCGGACCTGTCCGCTCTGCACCTGCACGTTCATGCGCGTGGGGGCAGCGGCAGCGGGTGACGGCGCGATCAGCGCCAGGCCCAGGACGATGACGAGGTTGCGTAGCATGTCACATCACCTCCGCAGCTTCAGGGTGGAAGGCCAGGCGGAAACCATCTGGGCGGTCTTGCCCCTTAGGTGCCCCCGTCGGAGCCTCGGTTCCCTGGACTCAGGGCTTTCGGTCCGCCTTGCCACAGCAGCTCCCGGAGGCGCACCCGCACCCGGTGGAGGTCCCCTTCCCCGTGAGTCGCCACAGGAGGGTGGCCACGGCCAATCCCACCAACGCCAACGCGATCCAGCCTTGAGTACCCATGGCTCACGCCCTCCGTGCCCGATCAAGGTAATGCACGGAGGGTGCTCACGCCAACCCGGAGGTTCGGTTCGACGATGAATGAATGTTTGCTTACAGGAAGGCGCGGAGGCTCTCGTCGATGCCCTTCTTCATCTCGCACCAGAAGTCCAGGGCCGCCTCCTGCTTGTCCTTGTCGAAGGCATCGATCCAGCGCTGGAGCTCCGGGTCCCGGTCCCCCTCCACGTCGCGCCGGCGTTTCAGGAACGTGTGGATGAAGTCGATGTCCCGCTCCGACTCCCAGAAGATCGAGGAGTTCCGGCTGTTGATACGGCTGGCCGTCACCGCCGTCGCCTCCAGGAACTGCTCCCGCAGCCCGTACAGCGACTCGATCATCTCCGGCAGCATGTCCTCCGCCCACCCGCGGTGGAAGCGGCACACACCCATGTTGTCCATCACCAGCTCGGCCTTCAGGCGGTCCGCACAGATGCGCCCCAGGGTTCGGGGAGGGAAGAACTCGGCGCCGTAGAACATGTAGTACTTGCCCATGATCGCCATGGGAGCCAGCGCACCCGGGGTCCAGTACTGGTTGGGCACCATCCAGCCCCGCCGCCCGAAGGCCGTGTGCACGAAGGTGTCGATGACGCGCACGCCCTTGTCCCGCTTCACGCGCCGGGCCCACTTCCGCACGCCCTCCTGGAAGTCCAGGCAGCCCCGCTTCTTCAGGATGGAATCCACCAACTCCATGGCCAGCTCGGCGTTGTGCATGGAGTCCTTCACGAGGTCGAAGTCCTCCAGGTTCCAGCGGGGAACCTTGGTGACACCCAGGTCTTCCATGGAGAGCAGGCCCGTGTCGAGGCAGTCCATGAGCCAGGCCAGCACGCCGCCCACGGAGATGGCATCGAAGCCCGAGGCATCGGCCTTGCCGTTGATGAGCTCCGCCGCCCGCTGGTCGAACACACCGATGAGGGGTCCCATGGTCTGGTAGGGCTCGTAGTCCTTCTTGTATTCGCCGCGCAGCTTCTTGCAGACCGCCGAGCAGGGCTCCCCGCAGGTGCACTGGTTCTTCGGCTTGATGGTCTCCTCGTTGAACTGCTTCAGGTAGTGGTCGAAGGCGTAGGACTTGTGCAGGTTGAGGCGATCCGATTCCGTGTCGAAGATGGTCCGGTAGTTGAACGCGATCATGCGGCCCTTGAGCGTCGCGTAGTTCACACCGAAGGTGCCGCCCGTCTCGAACTTGGGGTCGAAACGGTACTTGGTTGTGGCCTCGAAGTCCTTGGTGGCCAGGCGCTGCTTGTACTTGGCCTCGAACCACTGGTCGGCCACCTTGCGGTCCCGGAAGTCCTCGTCGATGAAGGTGCCGCCGTAGATCACGGCCGCGATGCCGTGGTCCTGAAGCATCTTGGAGCCGAAGCCGCCCCGGCCCGCCCAGGTGTCGGCGAAGGTCAGCTGCCCCTTGACGATGGGCGCGCTGCCGATGCCGCCGAAGTCCGTGGTCTGGGCCGAAGGCCCCACGGCCAGCACGCGGGGGTCCGTGACATAGCGCGAGCCGAAGCGCTCGAGGACCTCGTCCATCAGGCCGTAGACACCGCCGCGGCCCCGTTCCCAGGCGCGCACCAAATCCACGGGAATCACCTCCACCTCGATCTCCTCCCCGTGGGTCCGGTTGAGGTAGAGGATCGAGGGCACCGGCGCCTTGCCCACCAGGCTCACCATGTTGATGCCCAGGTTGTCGAAGGGCAGGCCCGCACCGCCCATGCTGGAGATGTAGAACCCCCGCCAGCAGGGCGAGAAGCCCGTGACGATGAGGCGGTTGGAGCCAGGCAGGATGGAGCCCGCGAAGATCCCCGTGCCGAAGTTCAGGCACCGCAGCCGGTCCGACAGATGGATTCCCAGATCCACGGGTCCGAAATAGGTCCCGAGCTTGTAGCGTCGGAGCCGATAAAAGCCCGTGGCCGGATCGATGTGGAGGACGCGCTGAACGGTTTCCATGGAGCACTCCAGGACTTGATGTTATCGATTACAGCCTCCATGGTCCATAGCGCTCTTTCGAGCGCTATGCATGGCCAAATACAGATCGTATTTGTATATAACCGGCTACTTTCCACCTTTCCGGGTGGTCACATCGAAGATCACTGCGATCGCCAGCACCGCGCCGCGCACGATGTACTGGGAGGAGATGTCGATGCCCATCAAGTTCATGCCGCTGGTGAGGGACATGTAAACCAGGGCGCCGATGAGTGAGCCGGTCACCTTGCCCACGCCGCCCGCGGCGGAGACGCCGCCGATGTAGGCCGCGGCGATGGCGTCGAGCTCGAACAGGGTTCCCGCCGTGGTGGTGGCGCTCTGCAGGCGCGAGGCGAAGAGGATGCCCGACAGCGCCGAGAGCAGGCCCATGGAGGCGAACACCACGTACGTGATCTTCTTCACGCTGATGCCGCTGAGCTCGGCCGCCTCGGGATTGCCGCCCACCGCGTAGATGTGGCGCCCCAGCACGGTCTGGGCGGTGATGAAGTGGTAGACCGCCACCACCACCAGCACGATGACCAGCGTCCAGGAGAGACCGTTGTAGCCCGCGAGGATCCAGGTGATGCAGGCCAGCAGGGCGGAGACGAAGAGCTGCTTCAGGACGAACATGTCCATGGGCATCACTTCGAAGTTGTAGGCCAGCTTGCTCTTCCTTGTCTTGATGGAGGAATAGTTGAACCACAGGATGGTCAGCAGGCCCAGCAGCAGCGTCAGCTTGTGGACTTCGGGCAGGAAGGGCAGCTTGCCGAGCAGGTCGGGCACATAGTCGTTGCCGATGGCATTGAAGAAGGTGTTGTCGATGATGATCGTGCCGGTCTTCAGGGTGACCAGCAGCAGGGCCCCACGGAAGATCAGCCAGCCCGCCAGGCCGGTGAGGCCGGTCCAGAGCAAGCCGATC